>CACMKJ010000025.1 GCA_902614225.1 Rhodospirillaceae bacterium | reverse complement strand
CAACAGGTATTTTAAGGATTTTTATAGCTTGGTTTCCTATATCTACTACAAATTGATTAGCATCATTCTCAGTAATAGCTAATGTATTATTTATTAAAAGACACATTAAAAATGTAAATATTATTCTAATTTTCTTCATTGAAAGCCTCTATTCTATATCAAATTCTTGAAAAGGATCTTGCTCATCAGCAGATTGATTTCTTATCATTCTATTTCTTCGTTCCAAATATAAACTTCTAATAGTAGCATAGAAATCTACAGAGGTTGCTTCTAGATTATCAATTTTTTCTAAATTTTGTTCTCTAAAATCTATACCGTTAACAGCAGTTCCAATCCACAACCAATTTTCTTTTCCATCTTTATTTAAAGCAATTGTTACTGGGTCAGCTACAAATCCAGTTACTTTTCCTAAAGCATCTCTAACGGTACTAGGTCCTAATAATGGCAATACTAAATATGGTCCAGGTTCTACACCATAAACAGCTAGAGTTTGGCCAAAATCTTCTTTTTGTTTTTCAAACCCTAGGCTTGTAGCTACATCAAATATTCCTAATAAACCTATAGTAGTGTTCAAGCCAAATCTTAAAATGGAGGTGCCTGAGTTTTTAAAGTCGCCTTGTAAAGCTGCATTAATAGAAGTCCATGGCTCTTTTAAATTACTAAAAAAGTTTCTGACTCCTTTCCTGGCTTCAGTAGGTAAAATTATACGATAACCTTTTGCTAATGGAGCTAACAAATATTTATCAAAAACCTTATTAAAAGCAAATGTTCCTCTATTAAAACTCTCCCAAGGATCTTGAGCTTGAGGTGTTTTATCCACGATATTTTGGGAACTACTGTTAGTTGCGCAGTTAGCTAAAAATAAGAAAGCAAAAACCATAAAAAAATTTAAAAAAACCTTCATCTTTTCTCCCTTAAAAAGTTTATAATAAATAAACATTATTACAACAACTAAAATTTTACTTGTTAACTTTATTCATATCCTGCTCCGCCAGGAGTTTTTATTATAATTATATCCCCTTTAGATACTTTTATTTGGCATGCATGAGCTAACTTTATGCGATTATTTTTTTTTACAATTATATTCTCTCCTGTTTTAGCATTATTTCTATTAACCATTCCAAAGGGCTTTATAATCCTTCTATTAGATAAAATTGTTAAATCTAAATTTTTTAAGAATACTATTTTTCTAATTACTCCATTTCCTCCAAACCACTTTCCTTTACCACCACTTTTTTTTCTTATAGAAAACTCAGTTAATCTAACAGGATAATACCACTCTAAAATTTCAGGGTCTGTTATACTTGTATTTGTCATATGACAATGCACAGCATCAGCTCCATTATTACCAAAAGATGCTCCTTCGCCGCCACAAATAGTCTCATAATAGCCAAAATTTTTATCGCCAAAGGTAATATTACTCATGGTTCCATAGCAGGCAGATTGTACTTTTAAAGCAACATTTAAAATGTCTATAAGATGTTGAGAGGTTTCAACATTGCCTGCAACAACTGGAGAAGGATAGCTGGGGTTTAGCATAGAATTTTTAGGAATTATGGTTAATATATCTTTTAAAAAACCTTCATTTAATGGAATATCTTTAGTAATTAAAGTTCTTAGGAAATAAATTATTACTGATTTAGTAACAGCTAAAGGAGCATTAAAGTTATTGCTTAATTGTTCAGAAGAGCCAGTGAAATCTATTTTAAGTTTCTTTATTTTTTTATCAAAATTAATTTTTACTTTTATAAGTGCATCATTATCCATTTTTGACGAGAATTCAGAATAAGAAATTTTTTTTATTTCTTTAAAAATTATTTCACTACAATTTTCTTTAATAAAATCTACATATTTATTTACTGTTTCTTTGCCGTAAGAAGAAATTATTCTTTTTAATTCTAGAATACCTCTTTGATTAGATGCCAATTGAGCTTTAATGTCATATAGATTTTGCTCTGGATCTCTAGATCTGTATTTTTTTTCAGTTAATTTTTTTAATAGTTCTTTCTCTTTGATTTTACCTTTTTCTAAAATTGGAAATCCATCAAAAACTATACCTTCCTCATTTATACTTTTTGAAAAAGCCGGCATTGATCCAGGAGTAATTCCTCCAATATCAGAATGGTGGGCTCTATTTGCTAAATAATAAGCTACTTTGTTATTATCTAAAAAAGGAGTTACCACTGTTAAATCTGGTAAATGAGTACCTCCTGAAAATGGATTGTTATGAAGAACACTTATTCCCTTTTTAAAAATATCGTAATGCTTTCTTATTAAAAACTTTATAGTATCACTCATAGCTCCTAAATGAATAGGAATATGTGGAGCATTTGCAACCAATTCTCCATTTTTATTAAACAATGCACAACTAAAATCCATTCTTTCTTTAATATTAATTGACTGTGCTGTATTTTTTAAAACTACTCCCATTTGTTCTGCTACTGAAAAAAATAAATTATTAAAAATTTCAAGCATTTCGGGAGAGGGCTTCTTATTTGATGAAAATAATTTATTTTTTGATTTTATATTTTTTTTACTTAAAATAAAATCTCCAGATGACATTTTTTCCATCATCCAATTTTCTTCTAGAAAGATTGTAGTATTAAAGTCGCAAAAGACTGCAGGCCCAGAAATAACTTTATTTTTTAATAAGGAGTAACTATTAAATTTTGCAATTTTTTTCCATTTTCCCTCAATATAAACTTTAAGGTTTTCTGAAATTTTTTTTTCCTTTTTTAATTCTTTTCTATTGGAAATATAAAAATTTTTTTTTCTTTTTAAAAAAACTTCTACTTCTATTGAATCTATAAATACTTTTCTATTTTGGTAATTAAAGCCATAAAGTTTCTTATGTTTTTTAAAAAACTCTTCCCTTATATTTTTAATACTTTTATTTTTTAACTTAATTGAAATTATTGTATTACAACCAAAATATTTTACCCTTATTGTGTAAACTTCTTGATAGATTTTTTCTTCTAAATTCAACTCTACTTTAATTCTTTTTTTATATTTTGTAATCACATTTTCTTTAAGAATTTCTTCTATAGAAAATTGATGCACTGAACCAAATTTAGATAGTCCTATACCATAGGCGGATAAAACTCCAGAATAAGGGCTAAATATTATCTTCTTTATTCCTATTTTTTCTGCTAATTTGCAACAATATTGACCAGAGGCAGATCCAAATATCAGCAGTGCATGGTTTCTAATGTCTATTCCTTTTTGTATAGTTATTTTCTTAATAGCAGCGGACATATTTTCTATTGAAACATTTAAAAACGAATTCGCTAGTTGATAGATATCTTTATAGTTATAAGAATCTTTATTTACTTTTAAAAATATTTTTTTTAATTTTTTTACTGACTCATTAACATTGATGCTAGAATTTTTATTTTTTCCAAAAAATTTTGGAAAATCACCACTTATTATTCTACCAAGTATTAAATTGCAATCTGTTAAAGTGATTGGGCCATTATTTCTATAACATGCTGGTCCAGGATAGGAGCCTGCACTTTCTGGTCCCACTAAAAATCTTTTATTTTGATACTTGGCTATAGAACCGCCACCAGCTGCAATAGTATCAATTTTAAGCATAGGGGTTTTAATAAAAACATCTGATATTTTTGTTTGTATCTCCTTTTCAACTTCACCATCATAATGCCAAATATCTGCTGAGGTGCCACCCATATCAAACCCAACGATTTTTCTAATTTTATTTTTTTTTGCTACTTCTATTCCTCCAATTACTCCGCCAGCTGGGCCGGAAAGGATAGCATTTTTTCCATTGAAATTTATTTTTTCTGCTAAAAATCCATTAGATTGCATGTAGCTTATTTTTTTTGCCTTTAGTTTTTTTTCAAGTTTATTTACATAGGTTTGAATGATTGGATTTAAATAAGCATCAACAAGTGTTGTAAAACCTCTTGAAGTAAAATTAATAGTAGGACTAACCTCATAACTACAAGATATATTTTGGAAACCAATTTTAGATGCCATATCCTTTATTTTTTTTTCATGATGAGAGTAAAGAAAACCATTGATTAATGTTATTGAAATTGATCTAACGCCAGTAGAAAAATATTTTTTTAATGCATTAAAAACTTTTTTCTCATTTAAATGAGTAATTATTTTACCTTTTGAAGTAATTCTTTCCTCAACTTCTAATATTGAGGAGTAAATATTTTTTTTTCTAATATGGTGTCTATCAAAAATTTTGTTTCTTTGCTGGGTTCCTATTACAAAGTTATCCTGAAAACCTTTTGTAACAATTAGTAAAACTCTATAGCCTTTTCTCTCTAGAAGCGCATTAGTCGCAATAGTTGTTCCAATCTTTATTTCTTTAATAGGGTAATTAGCAAAGGAATTATGTTCTTTTTTTACTTTTGTGATGCCATCAACTACAGGATTATATGATGCATTATTTTTACTAGTGAGTACCTTTTTTATAATCAATTTTTTATCAGGAGCAATACCTATTATATCTGTAAAAGTTCCTCCTTGATCAATATTAAAATTCCAATATTCATTTACTTTCATATTATCATTTACCTTATCTATTCATCAATATATATTAAATTTATAAAGTATAATATAAATTAAATGAGTATTTGGGGAAAATTAATTGGAGGTGCAGCAGGGATGGCTCTAGGAGGGCCAATTGGTGCAATTTTAGGTATTGCAGCTGGTCACGGAGTTGATAAGGTAAGGAAATTTGATGCTGATGAAAGTAATAAAAATTTTAGTAATGATCAAAAGGAACAAATTTTTGCTACCAGCGTTATTGCTATTTCTGCCAAATTAGCAAAAGCAGATGGAAAAATTTCAAAGAGTGAAATTTTAGCTTTTAAAAAAATATTTGAATTTCCTGCAGAAGATGAAAAAGCTATTAGTAATATATTTAATTCAGCTAAAGAAAATATTGATGACTATAAGGATATTGCTGAACAGGTTTACAAAGTATTTAAATCTGATAGTGGTTTACTTTTTGAGTTACTAAATTCTTTATTTTCTATTGCATATGCAGATGGAGAATTACATCCAAAAGAAAGAGATATGTTATTTGAAATAGCAAAGGTTTTTCAAATCACTAGTAATGAATTTGAAAGCTTAAATAATATTTTTAAGGCAAAGATATCAACAGATAATACCCCTATAAATAGGAGCTATAAGATTTTAGGTTTATCAGAAAATGCAAGCTTGGAACAAGTATCTAATCAATATAGAAAACTTATTAAAGAATACCACCCAGACAAGTTGCAAGGAATGGGTTTGCCAAAAGAATTTATAGAGCTTGCTAATCAAAAATTATCAGCTATTAACAAAGCTTATACTGAAATTAAAAATAATGAAAAAAAAAATAAATTATAATGAAGAATTATCTCCTAATTTTTCTAAAAGACAAAAAAAAATTAAATATATTATTATTCATTACACAGGAACTAAAACACTGCTGGAGGCTTTAAATATTTTTAAAGATAAAAGTTCTCAGGTAAGCTGTCACTGGTTAATATCTAAAAAAGGAAAGATTTATAAAATAGTTGATGAAAAAAATGTTGCTTGGCATGCAGGAATTTCCTATTGGAAAGGCGAAAAAATGTTAAATGATAATTCTATAGGAATAGAGCTAGATAATATTGGGCATGGGCTTAACTATAAAACATTTTCAAATATACAAATGAGTACTTTAGAAAAACTATTAAGGTTATTAATAAATAAATATAAAATTAAAAAGCAAAATGTTTTGGGGCATTCTGATATTGCGCCAGATAGAAAGATAGACCCAGGCGAATTGTTTAACTGGGATAGACTAGCTAAAAAAAATTTAGCTTATTATCCATTAGTTAAAAAGCATACTTTCAATAAAATTTTTTTTAAATTAGGTGATAAAAATACAGAAATAAAAAAAATAAAATTAAAACTGATTAAAATTGGTTATAAATGCTCACAAGATAATAACTTTGATGTCTATTTAAAATTGGTAGTAGAGGCATTTCAGAGAAGGTTCTTACCTGAAAAAATAAATGGTATTATCGACGGAAAAGTTTATTTTAGAATATTAGATGTATCTAAAAATGCTTGACAAATTTATGTAAAATTAAATGCTAGATAATGAAGATAGTTGAGCAGCTGCTTTGCAATTATTTTGTGAAGAGGAAAGTCCGGTCTCCAGGAGTAACGGTGCCGGGTAACACCCGGCAAAGGTGACTTTAGGGAAAGTGCCACAGAAAATATACCGCTAGTTAGTTAGTAAGGGTGAAAAGGTGCGGTAAGAGCGCACCGCATTTATGGTAACATAAATGGCAAGGTAAACCCCACCGGGAGCAAAACCAAATAGAGGCTATATTACTCCAATTTTAGTCTGGGTAGGTTGCTTGAGATTAATAGTAATATTAATTCTAGATAGATTGCTGCATAATACAGAAACCGGCTTATAGACTATCTTCATAATTATTAAGAACATAAATAGAACAAAAATAATATATAAATAGAACATACGATTTTTTTCTATTTGTGTCATTGACGACCATAAAATCCCATGGTAGCACTATAATTTACCATATTAGGGGGTTTTTTTGATAGAATTTGTAGGAAAGTTTCTCAACAAGATTGATAAAAAAGGAAGAGTTAGCGTGCCAGCTTTCTGGAGACCTAGGTTATTAGGAAAAGAATTTTCAGGTATTGTAGTACAAAGTGCCGACGGGTATAATGCAATAGATGGTTATTCTCAAAATTATTTAGAAAGATATCAGGAATGGTTAGACTCTAAAGATCCTTTATTGGAGACAAATGAGCTTGAAGCCACTTTGATATTTGGATCTTCTATGTTGCCATTTGATCAAGAGGGTAGGGTTTTGTTACCAGAACATTTAAGAAAGTCTGCCTTGTTAAATACTGAAGCCTTATTTGTAGGTATGGGAAGAAAGTTTAGAATATGGGAACCTTTAGCCTTTAACATCTATGAAAGTAAAGCAAGGGAATATATGAAAAAAAGAAAACAAAGTTAATTTTAGTAATGATGATAAGTCAACATATACCTGTTATGATTAAGGAAGCCATAGAAGCACTAAATATTCGTGATAATTTAAATTATATTGATGCTACATTTGGTGGAGGTGGTTATTCAGAGGAAATACTTAAAAAAGCTGATTGTAATCTTTTATCTATAGATAAAGATCCTACTGTAAAAAATTATGCCAAGAAATTAAAGGTTAAATATAAAAAAAGATTTACTTTTGTTAATGATGACTTTGAGAATTTAGAAAGTATCATTAAAGAAAATAATAATGATTTTGTAAGTGGCGGTATAATAGCTGATTTGGGAGTGTCCTCATTTCAACTTGATGACTCAGAAAGAGGTTTTTCATTCAATAAAGATGGTCCTTTAGACATGAGAATGAGTGGTAAAGGAGTTACAGCACAAGAGCTTATCTATAGTTTAGATGAGAAAGAGTTAGCAAAAATATTATGGGACTACGGGGATGAAGAAAAAAGCAGAGCAATAGCAAAAATGATAATTAAAGAACGCAATAAAGAAGTTTTAGATTCTACATTTAAACTTGTAAAATTAATTAAAAGAGTAAAAAAAAGTGATCATAAAAAAAAAAATCATCCAGCAACAAAATCTTTTCAAGCATTAAGAATTGCAACTAACCAAGAACTTAAGTCATTGAAAAAATTATTAATGATTTCAGAAAAAATATTGTTACCTGGAGCGAGGTTAGTTCTAATAACATTTCATTCTTTAGAAGATAGGATAGTAAAACTTTTCTTTAATCAAATATCGGGCAAACAAGCAAATTTAAATAGGCACTTACCTCATGTTATAAAAATAAAAAAAGTAAAATTTAAAGTTATCAATAAAAAACCAATACTACCTAGCAACACGGAAATTAAGTCAAACAGAAGAGCAAGGTCTGCAAAGTTGAGAGTAGTAGAAAGAATGGAAATTTAAATTATGAAAAAAATTATTTTTTTTACATTTTTATTTTCTATCCTACTAATTTTATTAACTTTTTTGAATTATAAAATAGAGGTTATTGAAACAAAAATTATAGATGCTGAAATTGTCAATAAAAAATTAGAAAAAGATTTAGTGTTTTTTAAGAGTGAGTGGGAGTATATAAATTCACCAGAAAATATAAGCTATTTATCTAAGAAATATTTGCATCATAAACCAGCAGAGTTAATTGAACTTCTACATTTCATAAAATTACTTTCAAATGAAGGACAAGTTTATGAATAATATGCTTTTTTCAGAATTTTTTGAAGTAAATAAAAAAGAAAAAAAATATAATAAGATCCTATTAATTATTTCTTTTTTAATAGGAATTTTAGGTTTGGTAATCATTATGAGGCTAGTTGAAGTTTCATTTCCAAAGAAAAACTTAATTATCGTTGATAAAAATGTAATAAAAAAAATAAATAATAAAAAAAGGGGTATGTTATTAGATAGAAATAACAGAATATTGGCCTCTAATATTTATATTTATAATTTAAAAGCATATCCTAAAAAAATTAAGGATCCGTTAAATACTATTAATATGCTTAGTAATCATATTATTTTTAATAATAAAGCATTATTTAAAAAAATTAAAAATAAAGAAAAATATGAAGTACTTATCAAAAAAAATATAACTGCACCTCAGGCAAAAAGAATAAATAATTTAGGTATTCCTGGTGTTGAGTTTGTGCCAGTTATTAAAAGATTTTATCCTCATAAAGAAATTACATCTCATTTTGTTGGGCATGTAAATGGAAATATGATTGGACAATTAGGTGCAGAAAGAACCTTTAACAATAAATTGAATTCAGGAGAAGATATAAATTTGAGTATTGATATAAGATTACAATATATAGTTAGAGATGAGTTAGAAAAAGCTAGAATTAAATATAACTCTAAGAGTGCTACTGCAATTATTGCTGATTTAAACAATGGTGAAATTTTATCATTAGTCAGCCTACCTGATTTTAACCCAAATCAAAGTATTAATCCTGAGCTAAACAGTTATACGAATACAGCAACTTTGAATTTGTATGAAATGGGATCTACATTTAAAATGTTTACTATTACTGCAGCCTTAGATCTATCCCAGGTAAATTTAGATACAAAGTTTAATGCGAGTAAGTCAATTAAAATAGCAAATTATGAAATAAAAGATTACAAACCACAAAATAGAATTTTATCTACAAAAGAAATTTTCCTAAATTCATCTAATATTGGAAGTAGTCTTATTGCTTTAGAGGTAGGTAAATTAAAATTAAAAAATTTTTATGACAAAATAGGTTTATTAAAAATTTCTAATATTAACTTAACTGAAAAAACTAAACCGATTACTCCTAAAATATGGGGAAAAATACAAACGGCAACTTTATCTTATGGCCATGGTCTATCTATATCACCAATTCAAATGATAGAAGCATCGTCAAAGTTATTTAATAATAATTTAGCTTACAAAACTCAAATACATAAAAAAAATAAAGAAGAAACAATTGAAAAAACAAAATTTTTATCAGAAAACACAATTGATACTCTTAAATATCTTATGTATGAAAATACATTAAACGGTACAGCTAGAAAGGCTAAATTAGATGGTTTTAAAATTGGAGGGAAGACAGCAACGGGTGAAAAAGCTGAAAAAGGGAAATATGACAAAACTAAATTAGTGTCATCATTTTTATCAGTTTTCCCTATAGAAAATCCTAAATTTATAAGTTTAGTATTATTTGACGAGCCTTCTTTAGGTGATCTAAAAAATTATAGAGAAGGTGCCACAGGAGGTAAAACAGCTGCGCCGGTAACAGCAAATATTTATCGAAGAATTTTTCCTATTTTAGGAATTACTAAAAGCTATAAGCTAGGTCCAGAGTTAATAGTTGATAATAAAGGTGAGTTAAATTTTGTATCTTACTAAATTAACAGATCAGAACATAAAAGTGTACAAGGTGGAGCATGAAAGATTAAAAGTGTCTGGTATTTCTTTTGATAGTAGAAAAATTAAACAAGGGATGTTATTTGCTTTAATCAAAGAAAATAATCAATATGTCTCAGATGCATTAAAGTTTGGAGCCAAGGCGGTTTTATGCAAAAAAACAGAACTAAATAATTTAGAGAAAAAAGTCAAAAATATTCTTGTAACAGATGATACAAGATTAGCTGCAGCTAAAATTGCAAAGGATTTTTTTCCGTACCAACCTAAATATATTTCAGCTGTAACAGGAACAAATGGTAAAACCTCTGTCGTTAACTTTGTATATGAAATATGGAAACAAAATAATATTAATGGTGCCAGTTTTGGAACTTTAGGAATTAAATATAAGAATGTTAATAAAAGAACTAAGCTAACAACATTAGATGCAATAAATCTACATAGAGAATTAGATAATTTAAAAAATAAAAAAATTAACTTTTTAGCAATGGAGGCTTCAAGTCATGCATTAGAACAAAAGAGAATGGATAAAGTAAAGGTGAAGTTTGCATTATTTACAAACTTAAGCAGAGATCATCTTGATTATCATAAAGATATGAAAAAGTATTTTTCTAGCAAAAAAAGATTATTCGAAAACTTATTAGATAAAAAAGGTAAAGCAGTTATTTGTATTGATAATAAGTATGGAAAGAAAATAAAAGATATTTGCGATTCAAAAAAAATCATCAATATTACATATGGATATGGAAAGCAGTGTGATTGGAGAATTATAGATGTTAACAGATACCTAAAAAATACCACTGTAACTATTAGAAATAAAAATAATCTTTATAGCTTTAAATGTAAACTAATTGCTGATTATGAAATTGAAAATTTATTAGGGGCTATAATTTTAGCTAAACTAAATGGTTTAAAAATTAACAAAATTTTAGAAAATACTGAAAGCATAAAAAAGTCAAAAGGAAGATTAAAGAAAATATCAACTAGAACAAAAGTTTTATCTATTTATATTGATTATGCACACACACCTGAGGCTCTTAAAAAAAGTTTAATTGCGCTAAGGTTAATTTTAAAATTCGATGCAAGGTTAGTATTAGTTTTTGGATGCGGAGGTGAAAGAGATAAGGGTAAACGAAAACTGATGGGAACAGTCGCAGAAAAATTTGCAGATATAGTTTTCATTACAGATGATAATCCTAGAAATGAAGATCCAGCCTCTATTAGAAATGAAATAGCTACTTACTGTAAAAAATCAATTAATGTAGATGGAAGAAAAAAAGCAATTTTAAAAGCTATAAGTATAATGAAAAAAAATGATATTCTTCTTATAGCAGGAAAAGGTCATGAAAAAACTCAAGAGATAAAGGGTAAAGTTTCATTATTTGATGATGAAATAGTAGCAAAGGAATACTTTGATAAGAGGTTTTCATTATGAGTATTTTATGGAGTTCCTCATCGCTAAAAAAATTAGTTAATGCCAACTCTTCAAAAAAATGGGAGGCATCTGGTGTAGAAATAGATAGCAGAAAGGTAAAAAGAGGTGATTTATTTTGTGCATTAAATGGAGAAAATTTTAATGGACATGATTTTATTAACTCTGCTTCTCAAAAAGGAGCAACAGCATGTTTGATAAGTGAAAACTTAATAAATACTAAAAAAATTACTCTTGCAAAAGTCAATGATGTTTTAGATACATTAGAAAGAATGGCAAAAAATGCTAGAATGAGATCTAAAGCTAAATTTATTGCTGTAACTGGAAGTGTAGGCAAGACTGGAACCAAAGATATGATACATTTAGCTTTATCAAAGGTAGCCAGCACATATTCAAATGAAAGTAGCTATAATAACTATCTAGGAGTACCTTTATCATTAGCAAGAGTACCCCCAAATTTAAATTATTGTGTTCTAGAGATTGGTATGAATAAAAAAGGAGAGATAAGGGAGCTCGTAAAATTAGTAAAGCCTGAAGTAGCAGTACTAACTGCTATTGAAAAATCCCATCTAGAGGGTTTAAAGTCTCTAAAAAATATAGCTGATGCAAAAAGTGAAGTTTTAGAAAGTCTAGATAAAAATGGTTGTTTAATAATTAATAATGATACAAATTTCAGCCAGTATATTAAAAGTAAGGCAAAAAAGTTAGCAATACAAAATATTATTACTTATGGTAAAGGTATTGAAAATAATATAAGATTATTGAATTTTTCTCTCAGAAATAAAAAATATCTTGTACAAGCATCATGTTATGGGAAAAAGATATCATGGCTTATGCCTTCTTTAGGAGAACATTGGATACATAACAGTTTATCCATTTTAGGTTTAGCTGTTTATTTTAAAATAGATTTTACTAAGATACTTGGTGCGTTATCTTCTTTTGAAGTACCTAAGGGCAGAGGGAACATAATTAATTTAAGATATAAAGAAAAATGTTTTATATTGATTGACGATTCATATAACTCAAATCCTGCATCGTTAATTGCTTCTTTAAAAAGTTTTTCAAAATTAAAAGTAATAGGTAAAAAATTTTTAGTATTGGGAGACATGCTAGAATTGGGAAAAGAAAGTAAAGAAATACACAAAGAGTTAGGAACAAAAATAGAAAAACTTCAATTTAATGTTTTGTATACAGTTGGAAAAAATATGTTTGAAATGAGCAAAGTATTAAAAAACATTAAGTACAAATATCATGAAGATGATTTTGACCTTATAGCAGAAAATATTTTAAAAACTATAGAAAGTGGAGATGCTATTTTATTAAAAGCCTCTAACGCTATAAACTTAAAAGAAATTATCAAAAAGATTATTAATGATTGTGAGAAATTATGATTTATTATATTTCACTTTTATTTGTAGACCAGTTTAGCTATTTAAATATTTTTAAATATTTAACTTTCAGAGCAAGTGGAGCTTTTATTACTTCCATTTTAATAAGTTTTTTAGTAGGACCAAAATTAATTACATACTTTAAACTAAAACAAAAATTAGGACAACCAATAAGAGATGATGGTCCAAAATGGCAGATAGAAGCAAAAAAAGGCACGCCAACTATGGGAGGTGCTTTAATTTTACTAGCATTAACTGTGTCCGTAATGCTGTGGACAGACTTATCTAATATTTATTTATGGCTAGTATTATTTATAACGTTGAGTTTTGGTTTAATTGGGTTTATTGATGATTATTTAAAGCTTAAGAAATTTTCATTCAAAGGTTTATCCGGTAAAATTAAGCTAGTTATACAAATTTTTATAGCCTTAATATTTTGTTACTTATTATTATTATTTTCAGAACAGAGCAACACGCAGCTTTTATTTCCTATATTTAAGAACCTTTACCTAGATTTAGGATATTTTTGGTTTATTTTTGGTATGTTGGTAGTAGTAGGTTCATCTAACTCTGTAAATTTAACTGACGGGTTAGATGGGCTTGCAATTGTACCAATAATGATAGTCCTATCAACTTTTTCAATAATTGCATATCTAGTCGGAAACGCAATTTATTCAGATTATTTAAATTTAACTTATATAACTGGAGTAGGTGAAATAGCTGTATTTTGTGCAGCCTTTATTGGAGCAGGATTGGGTTTTTTATGGTTTAATGCTCCACCTGCTAAGATATTTATGGGAGATACTGGTTCATTATCAGCTGGAGCAGCTATTGGGGCAATAAGCGTAATAACAAAAAATGAACTGATATTATTAGTAGCAGGAGGATTATTTGTTTTGGAAGCAATTTCAGTAATTGTTCAAGTTGCTTCATTTAAATTGACTGGAAAAAGAGTTTTTAGAATGGCTCCTCTTCATCATCATTTTGAGCAAAAAGGTTGGTCTGAGTCTACTATAGTAATTAGGTTTTGGATTATATCAATACTTTTAGCAATGATAAGTTTGATTACATTTAAGATTAGATAATATGGAACTAAAAACAAAATATTACAAAAAAGATATATTAATAGTTGGCTTTGGAAAGACAGGGAAGTCTATTTTAAAATTTTTTAAAGATCAAAAAGTTAATATTTTTATACATGATGATAATTTAGATATTATTAAAAATCATTTTAAATCTAAAAATTTTTTTAATGAAAAAGAGAAAAAAATATCTGACTTTTTTACAATATTTGTATCTCCGGGAATAAGTAAAAATCATAAGCTAATAAAGAAAGCAACTAAAAAAAATATACGAATTTCTAGTGATATAGAGCTATTTTGGGAAAATCAATCTACTAGAAGTACTAAACAATCTATATTAGGAATTACAGGAACAAATGGTAAATCTACTATTGCTTTAATGATTTCAAGCGTTTTAAAAACTCAACCATTAGGAAACTTTGGAAATACGATATTAGATAATTTAGATGAAAAGACTAAACATTTTGTTATAGAGCTTTCATCTTTTCAACTAGATTATATTAATAATTTTAAACCTAATATAAGTATTATAAGTAACATAAATAATGATCATTTAAATTATCATAAAACATTCGATAATTATTTTAAGGCAAAAATAAATATTACTAAGAATCAGGATAAAGAAGATTTTTTAATACTAAATTATGATGATAAAAATATAAAAAATTACTTTGAAAAGAAAAATGATGCTAAGGCTGAAATAATAAAAATTAGTAATAAGTCTATTTTTTCTAAAGGCATTTATTATAAAAATAATAATATTTATGATAATTTTTTTACAAATAAAAAATACTCTTTAAAAGAAAATAACTTTTTAAAGTTAAAACACAATCAATTAAATTATACTATTGCATTTTCTGCACTGCTTGCTGCAGGGCTAGAAGCAAATGAAATTATTAAAAGTTTAAATGAATTTGAAGGATTACCTCATAGATTAGAGTTTTTAGGAAAAATTAAACAAATTTCATTTTATAATGACTCAAAAGCAACTAACGTTTCAGCAACCTGTTCTGCCATAAGATCTTTTAAAAAAGTAATTTTAATAGCTGGAGGATCTGATAAAGGTGAGAGTTTTAAAGAATTAAATAAATTTTCTAATGTAATTATCAAAGCGTATTTAGTAGGAGAAAATGCTAATAAAATAAAAAAATGTATAAATAGAAGGCTTCCAAATAAAGTTTGTGAAAATTTAGAAGAAGCATTAGAGTGGTCTTATAAAAAAAGCATATCTACAGGTAAGCTTTACCCAATACTATTTTCTCCTGCATCTGCTTCTTTTGATAATTATGAGAGTTATCAAGAAAGAGGGGATTATTTTAAAAAATTATTTAAAAATATTAGAAAGAAAGTCGCCTAATGGTATCTAGAGTTTCAATAATTAATTTTTTTGAAAGGTGGCTTAAATCAATAGATTTAATAAGTATTACCCTCATAGTTTTTTTAATGATATTAGGTTTATTATTTGTAACTACCGCAAGTCCTAATGTTGCAAAACTTAAGAGTCTCAATGAGTTTTATTTTATAAAAAA
>CACMKJ010000024.1 GCA_902614225.1 Rhodospirillaceae bacterium | reverse complement strand
CAACACCCATGCCTCCTGAGATTGCTAAAACATCTCCTTTTTTACAAATTTTAGAAATTTCTTCAGCTATAATTTTGGTTTTATCTTCTTCTTGAATATTGAAATGATTAATAAACATTCTAAAATAAAATTTAATATCTATATTTTTCATTTTTAAAAGGGCCGTTTTTATTAACTCCTATATATTCTGCTTGATTATCAGAAAGTTTTGTTAATTTCGCTCCTACTTTATTTAAGTGAAGCATTGCAACTTTTTCATCTAAGTGTTTAGGTAAGGTATACACTTCATTTGAGTAGTGATTATAATTTTTATGTAGTTCTATCTGGGCTAATACTTGATTTGTGAACGATGCACTCATAACAAATGAAGGGTGACCTGTAGCACACCCTAGGTTAACTAATCTTCCTTTCGCTAAAACAATAATTTTTTTTCCATCAGGAAAAGTAACTTGATCTACTTGAGGTTTGATTTCATCCCATTGCATATTATTTAGCTGATTAATTTGTATTTCAGAATCAAAATGCCCTATATTGCATACTATAGCTTGATCTTTCATTTTTCTCATATGCTCAAGTGTAATCACATCTATATTTCCAGTGGCTGTTACAAATATATCAGGTATATTTACAATATCATCAATATTTACTACATCGTAGCCTTCCATAGAGGCTTGCAGTGCACATATAGGATCTACTTCACTTATCATAACTCTAGCTCCAGCACTTCTCAGACTTGCTGCAGAACCTTTTCCAACATCACCATACCCAGCAACTAGAGCGACTTTACCAGACAACATAACGTCAGTTGCTCTTCTGATTGAGTCCACTAAGCTTTCTCTGCAACCATATAAGTTATCAAATTTTGATTTTGTTACGGAGTCATTGACATTAATAGCTGGTACTTTTAAAGCTTTATTTTCTTGCATTTCATATAATCTATGGACTCCTGTAGTTGTTTCTTCACTAATTCCTTTTATATTCTCAAGCATATGGGAAAACTTTTCATGCATTAATTTTGTAAGATCTCCACCATCATCTAGAATGAGGTTAGGTTGCCATCCTTCAGCAATAATTGTTTTTTCTATACACCACCAAAACTCCTCTTCTGTTTCTTCTTTCCAAGCAAAAACAGGAATATTTTTTTTTAGCAATAGCAGCTGCTGCATGATCTTGAGTAGAAAAAATATTACACGAAGACCATCTTACATTCGCTCCAAGCAATATAAGTGTTTCAATTAAAACTGCTGTCTGAATAGTCATATGCAAGCATCCTATTATATTAGCTCCTATTAAAGGTTTAGTATCTTTATACTCTTCTCTTAAAGACATCAGTCCAGGCATTTCTTTTTCAGCTAATGTAATTTCTTTTCTGCCCCATTCTGCTAAACTTAAATCAGCTACTTTAAAGTCATTTTTATTCATATTGTTTCCTCATTGATTTCTGATGATGTAAATAGTAAAAGAGCTAACACGTCCTCAGGCTTCTCTATGCCTTTAATTTCTTTTCTAATATATGGACCTTGCAAAATTCTAGTAAGTTTTGCTAAGATCTGTAATCTGTGAGAGCTTTTTAAATTTTTAGGAGTTAAAAGCGTAAAAATAATATCTATAGATTTATTATTACTAAATAAGATTGGTTTTTCCAATCTAAAAAAAATTAAGCAATTTTTTTTAAGTTGTGCAAAAAAACTATTTATTAAAAGAATACCATTATTAAAGGGAATTAAATTATGCATGTCATTTTTTTTAATAGTCAAATGTGGTTTTTTACTTTTAATACCATACTCTTGTTCACTTATCCTATTTATTTCTAAAAATACATCATTTAAAGAAGAAAAATTTTTATCTAAAAATGATTTTTTTGTTGTGAAAAAATTTATATCAGAATTTGATCTACTTAAAATTATATTACTAATACTTTTTTTTAAAAGAGCGTTATTCATTTTTAAAATTTAAATTTTGAACCCAAATAAACTTGCTTAACATTTCTATCTTGTGCAATTTCTTTAGGTGTACCTGATTTCATGATCTCTCCATTGTGAATGATATAGGCTCTCTCAACTATATTAAGAGTATCTCTTACATTATGATCAGTTACTAACACTCCAACATTTTTCTCCTTAACTTGACTAATTAATTCACTAACTTCAGAAATTGAAATAGGATCTATTCCTGCTAAAGGCTCATCTAATAAAAGAAAAGATGGTTGGCTTGCTAAAGCTCTTGCAATTTCAACTCTTCTTCTTTCTCCTCCGGACAGAGTAATCGCTGAAGCCTTTCTTAAATGACTTATAGAAAACTCTGCTAAAAGGTCATTTAGCATTAATTCAATTTTTTCACTCTCTTTTTCAACTATTTGCAAAACTGATTTTATATTTTGTTCAACAGTCATACCTCTAAATATAGAAGATTCTTGAGGTAAATAACCTAAACCATTTTTTGATCTAATATAAACTGGTAAACTTGTAATATCATTTCCATTTAAATGTATTGATCCGTAATCAGCTGATAATAGCCCCATAATGATATAAAAACATGAAGTTTTACCAGCACCATTAGGCCCAAGTAGTCCTACTATCTCTCCCCTATTAACCTTTAGAGTAATATCTCTAAGAATTCTTCTATTTTTGATAATTTTACCTAGTTTCTTTAGATATAAACCATTGTTCGATACAACTATTGTAGGCCTTTTTTTTATATTAGTTTTCATCATAATTATTCGGTAATATATTTCATTTTTACTTTTTGATTTGTACCAGAAGCTTCCATTTTGCTTAAACCTGAAAGAAAATCAATAATTAATTTTTCTCCTTTGATTATATTATCATCTCTTTTTAGTTCAACATTTCCTGTAATTATGACTTTGTCCTCATTAATGTAATAAGTTGCTTTATCACCAGTGGCTAGTTGTTTATCTTTTATAAATACTACTTTTCCAATAGCTT
This sequence comes from Rhodospirillaceae bacterium, assembly GCA_902614225.1. Lineage (GTDB taxonomy): Bacteria > Pseudomonadota > Alphaproteobacteria > TMED109 > TMED109 > TMED131. Next base: position 14,024 of record CACMKJ010000024.1, on the reverse strand, counting down.
GTAATTCTTTGATTTGTTGGCTATTATCTTCATTCAATACAGCAATTATTTTATTTGCTGTTATTGTAGTTTGATCTTGAATGGCTTTAGCATTACCTGTGGCAATAGCTTGTCCGAGCTGCTTATTCCATTCCATACTATCAGCGAGTATCTCTATAGGTTTTCTAGCCTCAGGATAAGCGTTTAGGTATAATAAAAAAAAATAATAATATTAAGCATATTTTTTTCATATTTAATTTAAAATTAATTTTGGTTTATTGTAAAATTTTATCATATGATCATTTGTATCAAAAGAAAATGAATTTGCTTCTATAATACCCCACTCCCCGAACATCTTTACTCCACTGTTACTAAAGCCAATACCATTAGCAACGTTGTAATTAAGTCCAGTACTTTCTAATTTTGTACCGTCATCATAAAATATAAATACTTTTTCTGTAGCTTCTATAGTTTTCTCAAAAATATTAAAAATTGCATGATTAGTATTAATTGACATCCAATTATTATTATTTAGCGTCATATCAGCTTCTACAGATTTTAGGTGCAATAAATTCTCATCCAAACTATTTTTAAATGAAGATTTTGCTGTTATTACATAAGGTTTATTGTTCCTATCATTTCCTATGAGTTTTGCATTTTCTAAAGTAAGAGTATTTTGGCTTAAATTATTTTTTTTATAATTTTTGCCTAATACCATTCTATTTTTATCTTCAATTGAAAATATAAAGGTTATTAATATTGTACAGAAGAATAAAAACATAAGAGTAAACTTTAAATACTTTAGACTAATTTTAGTTTCATTTTTTTCAGATCTAGGTAAATAATTTTTTAAAAACATTATTTTTTTACTCTTAAACAATCATGAAGGTGAATTATTCCAGAAGGTTTTTTTATTTTTTAAGTCTTTCATAATAAATAAAGAAGTTATTTTATAATCATTAATAATCTTTAAAGCATCTGACACAAACGTATTTTCAGTTATTATCTTAGGATTTTTACTCATTACGTCTTTGGCTTTTTTCTGCAGCATATTATCTTTCATATGTCTTCTTAGATCACCATCTGTAATAATACCAACTAAAGATTTTGATAGGTCTAATACTCCAATACATCCAAAGTTTTTATTTGTAATTTTAACTATTACATCTTTCATATTAGTATTTTCAGATGTTAAAGGGATTTTACTTTTACTGTGCATTATGTCTTTAACTTTAATAAATTTTGCTCCAATATTACCTCCAGGATGAAATTCTCCAAATTTTTCATTAGAAAAATTTTTATATTCTGATAGTGATAAGGCAATGGCATCTCCTAATGCTAGCATCATAGTTGTCGAAGTTGTTGGAGCTATATTATTCTTGCCCACTTCCTTTATATTTGGAATTTTTAAATTATATGAACTGAATTGAGCTAGTTTACTTTTTTGATTACTGGAGATAAGAATTGATTTAATTTTATTTTTATTAGCAAAATTCAGTAAATCTAATAATTCTTTTGATTTGCCAGACTTAGATAATAAACACAAAATATCTTTTTTTCTAATTGACCCTAAGTCTCCGTGACTCGCTTCAGTTGGATGAACAAAATAAGCAGGAGTTCCAGTAGAAGTCAATGTCGAAGCAATTTTTCTTGCAATATGGCCAGATTTTCCAACACCAGATAAAATAACATTTCCATTAGTTTTAGAAACTAAACTAAGAACTTTGTTGTAATTATTATCCAATGACTTTGATAGTAACAGTAGAGCCTTTGCTTCTTCCTCAATGATATTTTTAGAAATTTTTAAAAACATTTTTATAAATGTGAAAATATGTCTAAATTATCCCAACCTTGAAGATCCAATTTTACTCTAGTAGGCAAAAACTTTAGTATGGGAGATAGGAGATGAGATCTTTTTTCTCTTTCTAGGATAGCATCTAATTCTTTCTTTATTTGATGTAGGTATAAAACATCATTAGAAGCATATTTAATCTGATTTTTTGAAAGTTTATTTCCTCCCCAATAGCTACTTTGTTGTTGTTTAGAGATTTCTATGTTTAGTAGCTCTTTACAAAGTTCTCTTAGTCCATGTTTGTCAGTATAAGTTCTAGCTAATTTAGAAGCAATTTTAGTACAGTAAATATTAGTAGGTAATACTCCTAAATATTTCTTAATAATCGCTAAGTCAAATCTAGCAAAATGAAAAATTTTTTGAATAGACCTATCTTTTAAAAGAGATTTTAAGTTTGGGGCAGAATAACCAAATTCTGCTCCAACCTGAACTAAGTGAGAAGTATGATTTCCTGAAGAAATTTGCACCAAGCATAACCTATCTCTTGAGTTTTTTAGTCCCATAGCTTCCGTATCTACTGCTATACTATTAGCGAATTTTATATTTTTTGGAATATCTCCTTGATACAGATAGTTCATAGTTAAAATATATTATAGATTTTAAATTTTTTATGTTAATAATAATATCATTATCACAGCTAAAAATATACTATATTGTAATATGGATCAAAAAATAATCAGTGTTATAGGCGGTAGTGGTTTTATAGGCAACTACTTAATAGATAAACTACTAGAATTAGGATATTATGTTAAAATAATATCTAGAAGACCGATTGCTAAAAAGAACTTTTATCCATCTGCGAAATTAGGCCAATATTCTCTAATAAGTTGTAATGTTTGTGATGAAAAAAAATTAGACAAAATAATAGAAGGATCATTTTGCGTAATAAATTTAGTTGGTGTTTTAGAAGATAAAAAGAAGAACAATTTTAATTTAGCACATATTCAAGGCTCTGAAAGCATAATGAAATCTTGTAAAAAACATAATACTCAAAAACTAATACATATTTCTGCTTTAGGGGTTGATAAAAATAAAACATCTAAATACGCGATTACTAAACTTAAAGCAGAAAAAAATATAAAAAAGGTTAAAAAATTCATTAATAATAAGGCCTTCTATAGTTTTTGGATATGAAGATAACTTTTTAAACTTTTTTGCAAATTATGCAAAGTATTCTCCATTCTTACCTTTGATTGGTGGTGGAAGAACCAAGTTTCAACCAATACTGGTATCAGATTTAGTGCAAATTATTATTGGTTGCATAAATAAAAAATTAAAAGATGGTCAAATTATAGAGGCAGGCGGACCTGATACTCTCAGTTTTAAAGAAATATTAATTTTTTTATTAGATGAATTACAATTAAAGAGATACTTTATAAATTTACCTTTTAACCTAGCTAGCAAGCTTGCATTTTTTCTAGAGAGAATGCCGATTAAGCTAATTACTAGAGATCAGGTAGAAATGTTAAAAACCGATAATACTGTTAATAAAAAAAACTATTATAAAAACTTTTTAAAATATGAGTGTAATTCTTTTTTTTATAGCCGCAAAAAAACAACTCAAACTCTATAAAAAAAAAGGTGGGCATTAAATTAAATACAATAAAATTAATACACCGAGTAGAATTCTGTAAATGCTGAATATTCTGAAAGAAAATTTTTCTATCCATTTATAAAAAAAATGTATGGTTATTATTGCTGAAAAAAATGAGATTATAATTATTATGGATAATTTTATAAAATTTAAGTTAGATAAGTTTGTAATCTTATAAATACCAAAAACACATGCAGCCAGCAATACAGGAATACCAGTTAAAAGCGAAAAAGTTATACTTAACTTTCTATTAATTCCTAAAAAGCGCATAGCAGTTATAACTGTTCCTGAACGACTCATTCCAGGAATTAAAGCGAATATTTGAAATACGCCTACAATTACACTATCCTTAAAAATTATTTCATTTTTATTTTTTTTTTTATTATCTGATAATTCTAGTAAAACTCCACCTGCTATACAGGCAAAAGCAATTATATAGAGATTAGATTTAAAGTTATCATATCCTAATAATCCTATTAATCCTCCTATTAATATTACTGGCAGGCTAGCAATGAGCGCAAACGGAAGTAAATGATTTTCTTTAAAATTAATAAATAATTTTTTTATTGAATGTCATTACAGCGAGAAAAGTTCCTAAATGAGCGCCTATTGCAAGCAATAGTGCATTATCTTCCCAGTTAAACATATCTTGTATAAAGTATAAATGAGCAGAACTAGACACAGGAAGAAACTCTGTTACGCCTTGAATAATTGAGTATAAAAAAATTTGTATATTTTCCATATTTTTTTTTTTAAATGATGATATATTAGTTTATGAAAATTTCGACTTAATTTTGAATGTTTAAGCTTTATTATATGTCTATGTGTGCTCCTAGTAGAGCAGCAAAAATAATACTAAATGAAAAAGGTATAAAATTTCATTCTATAAATGAACCAGTTTGGCAAAGAAGAATAGAATTTTTAAAGATCAACCCAGAGGGAGAGTTACCAGTTATTATTGATAATAAAAATAATAAAATTATAGGGTACTTTTCTTTAGCATATTTTTTAGAAGATAATGAAGATCAAAAAAATTTAGTAGGAAAGTGTCCATTAAGTAGATTAGAAGTTAGGAGAATATGTAAGTGGTTTGATAATAAATTTAATTATGAAGTTTATGATAATATAGTTGAAGAAAGAGTTTTTAAAAGTTTGAAAGGGCACGGTAACCCCTCAAGTGAGTCTTTAAAAGCTGGAAGAGTTAATTTAAAAAATCATGAAAACTATATAGAGTGGCTTTTAAAAAATAGAACATTCATTGCTGGTGAATTCTTCTCAATTGCAGACATAATTTGCTCAGCTTATTTGTCAACTTTAGATTATTTAGGTGAAGTTGAGTGGGAAAGAATAAATCTTACAAAAAAATGGTATGCACAGATCAAAAGTAGACCTTCCTTTAGAGATATCTTAGAAGAAAAGCTATTTACTATTCCTGCTTCAAAACAATATAAGAATCTAGATTTTTAATGCATCAAAAGTATTTTCTTGAACAGGTTAAAACTAAGTCAATAGAACTTGGTTTTGATGAACTTGGAATCACTGACTTAAAAAACTTTGAGTTTAATTCCGTCAAGATAAAGGAATTTATAGACAATAACTATCATGGTGAAATGTATTGGATGAAAGATAAAATAGAAATACGTAGTGATCCTAAAAATATTTGGAATGAAGCTAAAAGTGCGATAGTTTTAGGAATAAATTATGGCCCTGAAAGTAATCCATTAAATGATCTTAAAAAAGTTAAAAGAGGCTATATCTCAATTTATTCTAGAAGAAAAGATTATCATAAAATAATAAAATCAAAACTTAAGGTTTTGGCTAGATACATACAAAAAATAGAGCCTTCTAAAGTCAAGGTTTTTGTTGATACTGCGCCCTTAATGGAAAAGCCTTTAGCAAGTGCTGCTGGGTTAGGCTGGCAGGGCAAACATACAAACTTAGTATCGAGAAATTATGGCTCCTGGCTTTTCATAGGTGTAATTCTAACAAATATATATTTTAGAAATAAAAAAAAAATAAAAAGTAATTGTGGTACGTGTAGCAAGTGTATTGATGTATGTCCTACAAAAGCTATTATCAAACCTTATACTTTGGATGCGAGAAGATGTATATCTTATTTGACTATAGAACATAAAACTCATATACAAAAAGATTTTAGAATAAAGATTGGGAATAGAATATTTGGATGTGACGACTGTCTTGCTGTATGTCCTTGGAACAAGTTTGCGAAAAAATATAGCGATATAAAATTAAGCTATATTAAAAAACTAGATATGCCTAATTTAAAAATTTTTTTGAGCTTTAGTGAAAATGATTTTATAATTTATTTTATTGGTACTCCAATAAAAAGACTTGGATATAATCGATTTATGAGAAATGTTTTAATAGCAGTGGCAAACTCTAAAGATTTAAGTTTAATTGATGACGTATTAAAAAAACTAGATAGTAGAAACGAATTCATTAGAGCTATGGCCGTTTGGGCATTATTTTGCTTAAGTAAGTCGAGATTTTTATTAGAAAAAAAGAAAAGGTTAGAGGCAGAAGAATTCTACTATGTTAGACAAGAATGGTTCAATGGTGAATACAGTTGATAGTTTGTGCTTTAGGATATGGTTATTTAACTAAATTTGTTTTTAAAAGGATATGTGCTCTTGGTATTAAAGGAATAGGAGTAACTTCTAAAAATATAAATAATAATCAATTTTCAAATATTATTTTTGTAAATAGAGATAAAATTAAAGAAGTTTTAACTTATTCTACTCATTTACTCATTACAGCTCCACCTGATGATAAAGGCTGTTCTATATTTAATAAATTTTCTAGTCAAATTTTAACTTCTAATATTAAATCCTTAATATACATCTCTTCAACAGGTGTTTATGGCAATCATAATGGTAACTTGGTTAATGAAAGCTCTTTACTGAAAGCAAATTCACAGTTTGATAAAATTAGAGTTAAGTCGGAAAAACAATGGAAAACATTTTGTAAAAAAAATAATTTAAATTTAAATATAGTCAGAATATCAGGCATTTATGGTCCTCAAAGAATAATCAAATTTAATAAAAAGAAATTGGATGTCATAATTAAAGAAAATCACTATTTTTCTAGAATACATGTTTTAGATGCTGCTAGATTGATTTCAAAAATAATATTAGAAAATATTAATAACGAAATTTGGAATCTAGCAGACGATGTACCTAGCAGTAGGGAGTTATTTTTGTTAGAAGCTATTAAAATAAAAAATATTAAAAATTTTGTAAAAATCCAATTTAAAGAATATCAAGTAACTCTATCGGATAGGGCAAAAAAATTTTGGTTCAATAATAAAAGAGTGTCTAATTCTAAAGTTAAAAAGTATTTTGGATATAGATTTATTTTTCCTAATTATAAGAGTGGTATTAAAAACCTTAAAGAGTATCTTTAATAATATTTTTAATAGTTTGTTCTAATAGATTTAAATCTAAACTTGAGGACATTCTGTGATCACTACTATTTAAAATTGTTAGCTGAGCATTTTTTGTTTTTAGAATTTCTAACAGGCTAATTTGAGTTTCTAATTTTACAGCATTATCCTTAAGTCCGTAAAGAAGAGCTATTTTAGTTTTTGTTTTTAAATTTTTTGATAATACAAAATATTTTTTAGAGTCTTCAATAAACTTTTTAGTAAATTTATAAGGTTTTTCTCCGTAATCACTTTTAATTGATATATAGCCTTTATCAATAAATCTTTTTTTTTGGGTTGAAGATAGATTTTTAATAATATCATTGGTGAAGTCTGGTGCTGCTCCAATTCCAATAATACCTAAAATATTTTTCTGTAATTTTTTTAGCAAAATAAAGGCAATCCATCCACCTAATGAAGAGCCCACAATAATTAAAGGATATTTTAGTTTTTTTCTTATCAGCAAATATGCTTCATTGATCCAGTCACTTAAAAGCTGTTTCTCAATTTTGCCCTCAGATGAACCGTGGCCGGAGTAATCAAATCTTAAATATTCATAACCTATTGTTTTACTAAGTGTATCTAAAAAATTAGCTTTAGTCCCTAGCATGTCAGACTTATATCCTGATAAAAATATAATTGATACTTTAGGGCCTTTTTTCAATCTGGAACGATACAGATAAGAAATTTTAACTCCATTAATGGTAACTATTTTATAGCTTTTTTTTATCTGATTGTTCATATTATTATGTGAATAAAATTATGAAAATAAATACTAAACAAATAGCTGTAATGCAAGTATTACCTCATTTGAATTCTGGAGGTTTAGTTTCGGGTGCTGTAGAGGTTGCAAAAGAACTAGTTAATTCTAATTTTAAAAGTTTAATAGTATCATCAGGCGGATATAAAGAATATGAAATACTTAACAATGAAAGCATATTAGAAAAACTACCAGTACATAGTAAAAATATTTTTACTATTTTTAATAATACGAAAAAATTAATTGATTTAGCAATTAAATACAATATCCATTTAATTCATGCTAGGTCTAGAGCTCCTGCGTGGTCAGCATATTTTGCAGCTAAAGAATTAAATCTTCCATTTGTTACCACTTTTCATGGCACATATGGGACAGAAAATTATTTTAAAAAAAAATATAATAGTATCATGTTAAAAGGACAAGCTATTATAGCAATTTCTAAATTTATTAAACAACATATTCAAGGTGAATATGGTATAACTAAAAATATACATGTAATTCCTAGAGGAGTTAACACAAATATTTTCTCTCCTAAAAAAGTTAGCTCAGCAAGGTTGATAAATGCAGCAAAAAAAATTAGCATAGATGGTAATGATCAAATTATTATACTGCCCGGTAGGTTGACTAGTTGGAAAGGTCACAAATTAGCTCTAAAAGCTATATCCAGATTAAAAGTTAAAACTTATAAATTAGTATTTATTGGTGACTTACAGGGCAGAGTTAAATATAAAAATGAGTTAATCAATTTAGCTACTACTTTAAATATTGCTAATAAAGTTATTTTTATAAATCACACCAGGGACCTACCTTCTTATTTAATGTTGTCAGACCTTGTATTGTCATGTTCTACAAAACCTGAAGCTTTTGGTAGGACAGTATTGGAGGCACAAGCAATGGGAAAACCTGTAATAGCGTTTAATCATGGAGGGTCAGTAGAATTGATAAATGATAATGAAAATGGGACATTATGCAAAGTAGCAGACATTAATGATTTGGCTGTAAATATAGAAAAAGTTTTACGATGGAGTATTTATAAGAGAAAAGTTTTATCAAAAAAAAGTATTAGTAATGTAAATAAAAAATATTTAACAAAGTTTATGTGCAAAAAAACATTAAATTTATATATTAAACTAATTAAGAATTTTCGTGAAAAAAATATTAATAATTAAACATGGTGCCTTAGGAGATGTGATTCTTTCTATGTATCCTGTATTTGCAATCTGGAAGCATTTTAAAGATTGTGAGATATCTGTATTAACTGAATCGAAATATAAAGAGCTATATCAATGTTTGCCATTTATTAAAAAAATTAAAATAGATAATAGACCAAGGTTCTATTATTTTTTGAAATATATAAAAATTTTTATATGGTTTTACAAGTCTGACTTTGAATGGGTTTTTGACTTGCAAACATCAAAGAGAACTAATTTATATTTTACTATACTATCTATATTTAAAGATTTTAATTGGAATGGAACTGCCAAAAATTGTAGCCATCCTCATTTAAGTTTAAATAGAAAAAGATTACACACAATTGAAAGGCAGAAAGATCAACTAAGGGCAGCAGGTATAATTCAGACATACAATCCAGATTGGAACTATTTTAAATCTGAAATTAGTAAATTTGCTATTAAAAAACCTTATGCAATTTTGGTTCCCGGTGGTTCCAGGCATAGGAAAAATAAAAGATGGGATTTTAAAAATTATTTAGAAATAACTAAATTTCTAGAAAAAAAAAATATGATATCGGTTTTAGTTGGTGGTCGTGATGAAAAAGATATCTTCAAAAATAAACACAAATATCATTCTATAGTTAATTTAATAGGCAAAACTAATTATTCAGATTTAGCGTATTTATCTTCACAAGCAAAACTTATTCTAGGAAATGATACTGGTCCAATGCATTTATTAGTAGCCTGTAGTAAAGATAAAATAGCTAAAATAGTATTATTTGGAGGAGCTTCTGATCCAACATTATGTGCTCCAATAGGTAAGAATGTTATAATAGTAAAAGAAAATAATATTAAAGATATAATGACTGATAATATTAAAAATTTAATAAATGAAAAAAATTATAGTAAACTTTAAGTATTTTAGTTATAAATTAATATAGATAAGTTAGGAGGTAATGTTATAGCAAGAGAAAATTATTCGTCAAACGCGGGTCCACGCGTTAACAAAGAAATTTATATTGATCCAGTAAGACTAATTGATAATAACGGAAAAATGTTAGGAGTAGTTAAACTTCATAAGGCTCTTGAGATTGCTGAAAGTGCAGGCCTAGATTTAGTAGAAGTTTCACCCAATGCTAAACCACCAGTATGTAAAATATTAGATCATGGTAAATTTAAATTTGAGGCTCAAAAAAAAGCTGCTAAAGCCAGAAAAAAGCAAAAAGTTATTGATATAAAAGAAGTTAAGTATAGACCTAATATAGATACTAACGATTTCAATATAAAAACCAAAAATGTTATTAAGTTTTTGTCTTCTGGAGATAAAGTAAAAATCACACTTAGATATAGAGGAAGAGAAATGGCTCATAGAGATTTAGGCATAAATGTCCTAAAAAAAATTAAGGAAGAAACTGTATCTGTGGCTAAAGTTGAGTTAGAACCTAAGCTAGAAGGAAGACAAGCTGTAATGATTTTGGCTCCTGAAGATAAAACTAATAAATAGTATATATTTTAAATAAAACTTGATTTGATTTATAAATTCAATATATTTATCAACTACGAGAGTTTATATGCCAAAAATAAAAAATAAAAGTGGTGCAAAAAAGAGATTTTCTTTTACTGGGACAGGCAAAGTTAAAATGAACCAAGCTGGTAAAAGGCATGGTATGATAAAAAGAACAAATAAATTCATCAGAAATGCAAGGGGTACGGCATTACTAGCAAAAGCTGATGAAAAAATTATTAAAAGAAATTTTTTAAGAAGTTAATTAGGATAATTGAATGGCTAGGGTTAAAAGAGGTGTCACTAAACATGCTAGACACAAAAAAATTCTTTCTGCAGCTAAGGGTGCAAGAGGCAGACAAAAAAATACATTTAGAGCTGCTATTCAAAGAGTAGAAAAGAATAGACAATATGCCTATAGAGATAGAAGAAATAAAAAAAGGGATTTTAGAAAACTCTGGATTTTAAGAATCAACGCCTCTTGTAGAAATCATAATATCAAATATTCAGAGTTTATGCATTTACTTCAAAAGAACAATATTGAAATGGATAGAAAGTTATTAGCACATATTGCTTTTCATGAGCCCACAACTTTTAAGTCTATAGTTGAACAAGTAAGAAAATAGTTGTCTATACTTGGAGAAAAACATAATTGATATAATCAAAAAAGCAAAAGAACTTAGTCTTAACTTAAAACAAGAAATTAACCACATAAAAGATCTAAAAGAAATTGATCTTATTAAAATAAAGTATACAGGAAAAAAAGGTTTGGTTACTTTATTAATGAAGTCTTTGGCTGAGTTAAATAATGATGATAGGGCAAAAGCAGGAAGAGCTATAAATATAATTAAAAGGGATATAGAAAAGATGATAATATCCCATAAAAGTTTAATAGAAAATAAAATATTAAATGAAAGTTTAGAAAAAGAAAAGATTGATATAACTCTACCAGGTAGGCCAACCTTAAGAGGAGGTATTCACCCAATTTCTAAAACAATGGACGAAATCATAAGTATTTTAAGTTTATTAGGCTTTAATGTAGAGGAAGGGCCTCATATTGAGGATGAATATTTTAATTTTACAGCATTAAATATACCTGAGGATCATCCAGCAAGACAAGAGCATGATACATTTTACATGCAGGGTAGCAATAAAAAAAAATTATTACGTACTCATACTTCACCAATACAAATTCGGGTCATGAAAGAGAAAAAACCTCCTATAAAAATTATAGCTCCTGGAAACACATATAGATGTGATGACGATGCTACCCATTCCCCTATGTTTCATCAAATAGAGGGATTGGTTGTTGATAAAAATATTTCTATGGCGCATTTAAAATGGACAATAAAAGAGTTATTAGCCTCTTTCTTTAATGTAAAAGATCTAGTTATGAGGTTCAGACCTTCATATTTTCCATTTACTGAGCCCTCTGCAGAAGTTGATATAGGGTGTGAGGTAGAAGATGGAAAATTAGTTTTAGGAAAAGGGAAAAAATGGTTAGAAGTTTTAGGTTGCGGTATGGTAAATCCTAAGGTTTTTAATAACTGTGAAATAGATACTAATATTTACAGTGGCTTTGCTTTTGGTTTAGGAGTAGAGAGATTTGCTATGCTAAAATACGGAATAACTGATTTAAGAATGTTTTATGAGAATGATCATAGATGGTTAAAGCATTATAGTTTTAGGCCAACAGGTTTCCCAAATACTTTAAAAGGTTCGTAATGAAGTTTACTCTTTCTTGGTTAAATGAACATATAAAATTAAATAATTCTGAGATACAGGTTTCAGAACTGTTAACTAACTTAGGGTTGGAAGTCGAAAGTCTAAATAGTTTAAACGAAAATTTTAAAAATTTTTTAGTTTGTAAAATAGTAAAAACAAAAAAACATCCTAATGCAGATCGATTGAAAGTTTGTGAAATTAATTATGGCAAAGAAAATTTTAAAGTGGTTTGTGGTGCTTTAAATGCAGTAGAAGGCTTAAAAACAGTTTTTGCCCCTAATGGTACATATATTCCAGGATCTAATTTTAAACTTGAAAAAAAAAGTATTAGAGGAGTCGAAGGAGATGGAATGCTTTGCTCTGAAAAAGAATTAGGTTTTCCAGAAAAAGTAGAAGGTATTATAGAGTTAGATAATAATTATGATGTTGGTAAAACTTTAAATAACTACATTAAAAACGATTTTTTATTTAATATAGGACTCACTCCTAACAGAGGTGACTGTGCTTCGGTGAGAGGGATAGCTAGAGATTTAGCAGCAAGCTTAAACTTAAGCCTAATTAAAAGAAAGGTTAACATAAAGCCAGGCACTTTTAAAAGTAATATTAAATGGGACTTAAGGTCCTTGAAAGATATTAATGATTGTCCTTTAATATATGGAAGATATTTTAAAATTAACAAAAACTTACCAAGCCCTAGTTGGCTAAAAAAAAGATTAGAGAGTATAGGTCTAAAACCTATTTCAAGTTTGGTAGATATTACCAATTATATCTTATATGACATAGGTCGACCATTGCACGTTTTTGACGCAAGTAAAATTATTGGAGATTTAAAAGTCATATGTCTAGATAATGAAGAGAAGTTTACAGGGTTAGATAAAAAAGAGTATATACTTAGCAAGGGTGATATAGTTATAAAAGATAATGAAAAAACAGTCAGTATTGCTGGCATAATGGGGGGACTTAACAGCTGTGTTGATGAAAATACAAAACATGTTTTTTTAGAGGTAGCTTATTTTAATGCGCATAGAATAGCACAGACAGGAAGAAGACTTGGCATTACATCAGATGCACGTTATAGGTTTGAACGAGGGATTGATCCAAAAGGTTTAATAGAAGGCTTAGAGTATAGTACTGCTTTAATTAATAGCATATGTGGTGGCTTATTTAGCGAATATGTTGAAGCTGGAAGTTCTATTAATTTAATAAAAGAAATTAAATATGACTTTAATAGTTTTGAAAAGTTAATAGGTTTTACAGTCAATAAAAATAGACAAAAAGATATTCTGAATAAGCTAAAGTTTAGCGTAATCAAGGAGGAAAAAGATATTATTTATTTAAGCCCTCCTTCTTGGAGACATGATATTAATATCGGTAATGACGTAGTAGAAGAGATTTTGAGGTTAGAAGGTTATGACAGTGTGCCAGATAAAGAGATAATTAATGACGTTAGTAAAAAAAATAAATTATTTTCTCTGAACAAAAATATCCAAATTAATATTAGAGAGTCACTTGCAAAATTAGGATTACTTGAGGTAATAACATTTACTTTTATCTCTGAAAATAAAGTAATCCCTATTGGTGAACTTAATTCTACTTTAAAATTAGAAAATCCTATTTCTAGAGAATTTGGTATCATGAGAAATTCTATGTTACCTAATCTTTTAGATATAGCATCAAGAAATTTCTCTAGAGGGATAGAAACTACTAACATTTTTGAAGTAGGTTTTGTTTACAATGGGTTAGAATTGGAAGATCAGAAATCTAACTTTTCAGTGTTGATGAGTGGTAACGCATTTAAGAAGAATTGGCATTATCCTAAGAGAGATTTTGATTTCTATGATATGAAATCATTATTATTAAATTTATTTGATGAATTAGAAATATCAAAATTTGATTTAGTAAGGACTAATAATGAATGGTTTCATCCTGGTGTTTCAGCGGACCTTATATCTAATGGAAAGAAAATTTTAAGCTTTGGTGAGCTGCACCCTAATCT
>CACMKJ010000023.1 GCA_902614225.1 Rhodospirillaceae bacterium | reverse complement strand
AATTTAAGGTTTTTTACCTGATCAATATTTACATTAGATATATTATCAAATAATTTTATGCTTGTATCTATAGAATTATTTAAAAACTTATTAATTTTATTATATTTAATTTTCTCAATATCAACATTGAAAGTAAAGTCTTGAATGCTTTTGTCAAATTTACCCGTAATTTTAAAATCTTGATTCTCTTTATTGATATTTAGTTTTTTTATCTCATATACATTATTATCAACTTGTCCTTCAAAGCTTATATCCTTTAGGTTTATTTTTGAATTGTTTTTAAGGTTTGTTAAGTAAATATTTCTAAGATTTAACTTAGAAGATATTTTTACTCTAGCTTTTTTTAATGAATTATTTTTAATTTCTGCCGTAAATCTACCATTAAATAGGATAGAAGAAGCATTATTAATTTTATATTTATTTTCTGTATAAACATTATTTTTCAATAATGTAAATATAGGTAAACTATCTATATCAACAGTAATATCACCCTCAAACTCTTTAAGGTCCTTGAAAGTACCATTAATAGCAAAATTATTTTCATAATTATTTAAAAAAATTTTACCTCTTACATTTACTAAAAAAGAAGTTAAATTTAAATCAAATTCAATATCTTTAAATAAAACATTAGAGATATTTTTAAAATATTGATTTTTTAAAAAAAAATCTGTGTTTTGTAATTTTATATCTTCAATTTTAAATGAGTAATTAGGCCTTTTTTTCTTGATTAATTTTAAATTATTTAATTTAAAATTATTATTACTATTAATGTCTTTAAATTCCACATTATTGATTGTTAGGTCGCTTATATGTATACCATCTTTATTTTTGGTTATAGCTAGATTACTATTTGTGAAAATTGCTATTTTCTTATTATTTTCATATATATTAACATTAATTTCTTCTAAGAAGATGCTGTTAAATACATAAACTTTTCTGGAATTATCAAATTTATTTACTTTATAAAAGTCTTTTATATCATAAATATCTAGTCCTCCTTTTGCTATAGTAATATTGTTAGCTTCTATATTGTTTTTTATAATTTCAGTCAATTTAAATGTAATATTTGCTTCCTTTGCTTTTACATTAGAAACTTTAGAATTCAAATTTTGTAAAGAAATATCATAAAATCTAAGAGCAATTTCGTTCTCTAATACGTCTAATTTTAAATATACTTTTTCTGCCTTAATATTATATGATTCTGATATTTTTTTTTGAAGCAGAGGATAAGCATTAGAAAAATAAGTTATATCTAGTGATTTATAAGATAGCCTTAATATTGCTATAAATATTAAAGAGAATAAAATTAAAGCAGAAATAAGAAAATATTTAATTATTTTATGTTTGAACAATGTTATAATCTATTATTATAATTATGAGGTACTATATTACAAATGTCTATTAAAGTTAATAAAAAAGCTCCCAATTTTTTATTATTTGATCAGAATAATAATAAAATAGAGCTGAATAAACTAAAATCTAATCTAGTTTTATTTTTCTATCCGAAAGATAACACACCCGGCTGTACAAAAGAAGCAATTAGTTTTTCCAAATATAAAAATAAAATTAACTCTTTAGGTTATCATATCTACGGTATTTCTAAAGATTCTATTGGTAAACATCAAAGTTTTATTGAAAAACAAAACCTTACTATTGATTTATTATCTGATGAAAATCAAAAAACTTGTGAGAAATATGGAGTCTGGGTTGAAAAAAATATGTATGGAAGAAAGTACTTTGGCATTGAAAGAACAACATTACTTATTAATAAGGAATCTTTTATAACAAAAATTTGGAACAAAGTTAAAGTAAGTAATCATGTAGAAGAAGTGATTGAATTCATTGAAAAAAGTTAATTTTTCTATTGATTATTAGAAGATAAATAAGAAAAAATAAAATCATCTAAGTCACCATCAAGCACTTTATCAATATCTGAACTTTCTTTTCCTGTTCTTAAATCTTTTACTAATTTATAAGGTTGTAAAACATATGATCTGATTTGATTTCCCCAACCTATTTCCTTTTTTTCTTGGGTATTTTTACTTCTTTTTTCTTCAATTTTTCTCAGCTCTTGTTCATAAAGTCTAGACTTTAACATTTTCAAAGCAGAGGCTCTATTTTGATGTTGAGATCTTTGATTTTGGCATTGTACTACTATTCCAGTAGGTAAATGAGAAATTCTTATTGCGCTGTCAGTTTTATTAACATGCTGTCCACCTGCTCCAGATGCTCTATAAGTATCTATTCTAAGATCTTTGTTATCAATTTCAATATCTATATCATTACTAACTATTGGATAGATCCAAACACTTGAAAAACTAGTATGTCTTCTTTTTTGTGTGTCAAAAGGTGATATTCTTACTAATCTATGCACACCACTTTCAGACTTTAATAAACCAAAGGCGTTTTCTCCTTCTACTTTTATTGTAATAGATTTTATTCCTGCCTCATCTCCAGAATTGATAGCCATAATACTTTTTTTTAATTTTTTATTATCAATCCATCTTATGTACATTCTAGATAACATTTGAGCCCAATCTTGACTTTCAGTACCTCCTGCTCCTGCATTAATTTCTATATAACAATCATTACTATCAGCTTCTCCTGAAAGAAGGGTATTGATTTTAAGTTCTGTTGTGAGTTTTACTGTATTTGTAAGTAAATCAATTAATTCTTGTTTTAAACCATCATCATTTTCTGACTTAAAAAGTTCATTAAAATTTACTAAATCTTCATATTCTGACTCAAGCCTATTAAAATTATTTAAAAGATTTTCTAACTGTCTTTTCTCTTTAAAAAGACTTTTGGCTTTTTCTTTATCTTCCCACAGGCTATCTTCTTCCGACTTAGATTTTAGTTCACTAATTTTTTTAACTAAATTATCTAAGTCAA
This sequence comes from Rhodospirillaceae bacterium, assembly GCA_902614225.1. Taxonomy (GTDB): domain Bacteria; phylum Pseudomonadota; class Alphaproteobacteria; order TMED109; family TMED109; genus TMED131. Next base: position 14,500 of record CACMKJ010000023.1, on the reverse strand, counting down.
AGATACCTCCTAATTGAGTTTATATTTTTTTTAATATTGTAAATTTCGGACTCTATTTCCAACTTCATAAAAACTCCCTAATATAAATTACTTTCAAAATCATTGATAATAGTATCATTTTCTAAAACATCTTTATTTTTTGATATAAATGAATTCTTTATAAAAGCTTCAAAAATAGCATTATTAGATACATCTATGGCTTTTTTACCTGATAAATAGTCTATTTTTATCATTTCAATACCTTCAGGAACTAAAAAAGGCCTGTTTTCTTTATGATCTAGAGCTTTTTTCATAAATTCAGCAAATATTGGAGCAGCAACTTTTCCTCCTGTTTCCTTATCCCCTAATGATTTAGGAGAATCATACCCAACAAATACTCCTACAACATACTCGGGAGAAAAACCTAGAAACCAAGCATCCATATTATCGTTAGTTGTTCCTGTTTTTCCAGCTATAGTTAAATCTAGTTTATTCAAAGATTTTGCTGTACCTCTTGTAGTTACTCCCTTTAACATCCATGTTAATTGGAATGCATGATTGCTATCAATTATTTTTTCTCCTTCTGGAAATAATATTGGCCTAACAAAGTTATTAACTTGCACCTCCTCACATTTTTTACATACTCTACTGTCTCTACGAAATATTACTTTGCCATTTCTGTTTTGTATTTTTTCTATGAGTGCCGGCTTATTATACCTACCTCCATTAACAAAAGCTGAGTATGCAGCTACTAGATTTAAAAGTGTTGTTTCTTCTGATCCTAATGAAGAAGCAAGCAAGGGCGGAAAATCTCCTAACCTAAACCTTTTTGCAATCTCGACAATTTTTTTCATTCCTATTTCGTTTGCTAACCTGACAGTCATAACGTTTCTTGATTTCTCGAGTCCTACTCTTAATGTGGAAGGTCCATAAAACATTCCTGAATAGTTTTTAGGTCTCCATTTTTCTAGTCCTGGTCCTTGATCAATAACTAAAGGAGCATCTAAAATTTTTGTATTTGGTAAATAGCCGTTTTCTAAAGCTGCTAAATAAACAAATGGTTTAAAAGCTGATCCCGGCTGTCTATAAGCTTGAGTTGCTCTATTAAATTCACTTCCATCAAAATCATAACCTCCAGAAAGAGCTAAAACTCTACCATTCCTTGGGTCTATTACTACTATAGCTCCATTGACTTCAGGTATTTGGTCAATTTTATAATTATCTACATTATTTTCTTTATATTTTTTTATTATTATTATATCTTTTTTTTTTAAAAAACTGTTAACATTGTCAACTTGAAATTTTTTTTCCCCATTGTTTAGCCATTTGCCTTTAAAAACATTTTCTATATTTATTTTAAACTTTTTTTTACTTTGTAAACTTTGAACTAGGATTTCATTTTGATCTATTTCTAAAACAAGTACTGCAATTTTATCATGTAAACCCGGAAAATTTTTATATTTAATTCTTAAACTTTCTAAATCGTTGCTACCCAAATTTTCTAATGGACCTCTCCATCCATGTCTTTTATCATAATTTTCTAGACCATTTCTTAACTCATTTATCGCTATTTTTTGAAGTTTTGGATCAATAGTCGTAATAACATTTAATCCTTCTCTGTACAAAGAAATCTCTCCATATTTTTCTATAATATTTCTTCTTACCTCTTCAATGAAATATGGCGCATAAGGTTTTTTAACCTTTTGTATAGTACTGCTAATCATAGGCTGCATAGATGCCTTAGAGGCTTCAGATTTAGTTATTACTCCATCTTCAAACATTCTATTTAAAACATAATTTCTCCTTATAATTGCAGCTTTTTTATTTTTTACAGGATCATAATTATTTGGACCTTTGGGTAGTCCGGCTAAATAAGCTATTTCATGTAAATCCAACTCATCTAATGATTTATTAAAATAATTCAGAGCAGCAGCTGCTATACCATAGGACCTTTTTCCTAAAAATATTTCATTTAAATATAATTCTAAAATATCGTCTTTCGTTAATATTCTTTCTATTCTCAATGATAATAAAGCTTCCCTGATTTTTCTATTTAAAGATACTTCATTACTAAGTAGAAAGTTTTTTGCTAACTGTTGCGTAATTGTTGAGGCTCCTACTAATCTCTTTCCTTTATATAAATTTTTTATATTTATAAAAACAGCCTTACTTATACTCTGTAAATCAACTCCTTTATGCTGAAAAAAGTTTTTATCTTCAGCTGACACAAAAGCTTTTTTTATTATATCTGGTATAGACTCAATAGGAATAAAAACTCTTTTTTCAGCAGAAAACTCTGCTAACAACGTTCCATTCCCTGTATATAAACGGCTAATAATGGATGGCGTATACTCCTTTAATTGCTTGTAATCAGGCAATTCTTTCGTGTACTTAATAATACCAAATATGCTAATTGATATAAATAAGAATAAACCTAAAATACAAGCCAAAAAAATATAAAAAAATGTTTTAATCAACCAATTCTAACCTTATTACACTTCAAATTTTAGTCTTACTTAAATTAATATAATTTATAATATCAGAAAAACAATTTTTCAGTTTATTAAAATTTTTTAAATCAACTTTAAAGTTTTCTTCATGTAGATATAGCTTTTTGTTAATTTCTATTTGTATTACATTAACATGGTTAATAGGTTTACCATAAAATTTTGTTATAAAACCTCCCTCAAATGGATTATTAATATTTACTTTATAGCCATGTGACTCAAAGAGTTTCTGTAAAATATAGGTTATTGTAGGATTAGCGCTTTTATTTCTGTTATTACTTATAACTATATCTGTGCTATCACTCACTATTTCTGATGACATTGAGTGACAATCTAAAATTATAACCTTTTTATGATTTTTCTTTATGTAGTCAATTAACATTCTAATTTTTCTATGGTAAGGAAAGTAATAATTAAGTAGCCTTCTTCTAGCTTCTTCAAAAAGTAATAAATTATTATAAACTTTCTTCCCACTAAAACACACCTTTGGTATCACTCCGATTCCAGAGTTAACTTTTTGTGATTTATTAAATATTGATGAATTAAACTTTCCACTCCACATACTGGAGTCAAGTTCAAGTGGGGATCTATTTAAATCTACAAATATTCTAGGAAAATTAGCTGTAAGAAAATTAATATTTAACATTTTATTATCAAATAATAAGTCTATATAAGTGTCTTCTGATTTTCTCATATCACTTATCGATAAGTTAGAAAAATATTTAATACAATCTGAGTAGTTTCTGCCACTATGAGAAGAATTAAGAAATAAAAAAGATTGCTTAGTTTTTTTAAAATTAAATATAGAAGAAGTTGACATTCATAAATATAAACACAACTATTGCCATCCAGCAATATCCATTAACATCATAGATTTTTTATTCAGTTTTGCTAAATCACTTAAATTAATATCATCTTTAATAAAGTTATTATATTTTTTCATAAATATATTTAATTCTATATTTTTTCTTATAGGATATTCAAAATTTACTTCAGCATAAATTTTTTGTGCTTCATTGCTTACTAAAAATTCTAAAAACTTTATGGCATTTTCTTTATTTTTACTATTTTTGATTATTCCGGCTCCACTAATATTAATATGTGTTTTCATAAAATTATCCTTTGGAAAATACTCAATTACATGATCTAATTTTTTTTCATTGTCTTGGCTTTTCATTTTCAAAAAATAGTAACTATTTACTAAAGCTAGATCACCCTCTCCAGCTGCAACTGCTCTTATTTGATCTCTATCTCCACCTGATGGTTTTCTTGCAAAATTACTTATAAATACTTTTAAAAAATTTTTAACCGCATCCTCACCATAGTTCATTATCATAGCGGATATAAGTGATTGATTGTAAACATTACTTGATGATCTTACTAAAACTTTGTTTTTCCACTTATCATTGGCTAAATCAATGTAACCATTCAAATCTGATTCATTAATACTATTTTTATTATAGACTAATAACCTTGCTCTTAAACTAACCCCGAACCAATAATTATCTTTATCTCTATAATTGCTAGGCACTAGATTAGTTAGAATTGCATTATCAATTTTTTGAAAAATATTTTTTTCTTTAGCAATATGCAATCTACCAACATCGGTAGTTAGCAATATGTCTGCATTTGTATATTCCCCTTCTTGAACTATTCTATTGATTAATTGATTAGCTTTAGCAGAAACTATATTAACTCTAATTTTAAACTTATCTTCAAATAATTTAATTAAAGGACGCATTAAAACTTCCTGTCTAGCCGAATATAGATTCAGTTCTTCCTTAGAATAACCCTGAGCTATAAAAATAAATAAATTTGTAAAAATTAGTAATAGTTTCATAAACTAGATATGAATAGCATAAAAAATTAAAAAAATAAAACAAAATGTAAATAATAATTATTACTATTGACATTGATAATCATTCTCACTATAAATAATCAAATAAGGAGAAAAAATATGAAAAAAATTACTTTTTTTCTAATAATTACATTTGCTTTAATATTTAATAATTTAAAAGCTGATGCTGATTTAGAAAATAAATTGCAAGAAATGCAGGATGAAATTGATGCGTTAGCAGAAATGGTAGAAGAAGGCTCTGATGGTGGAGATGGATGGTATAATAGAACCTCACTAGGTGGATATGGTGAAATACACTGGTCCACAGCTTCTACACCTATTGATGAAACAGCGACGTGGTCGTCAAGTGATACTCCAAAAGTTGAAGTTGATATACATAGATATGTATTATTTATCGGACATGAATTTAATGAGTATTTATCAATGAATAGTGAAGTAGAAATTGAACATGCTTTCGTTCAGGAAGGTGAAGGAGAACTAGAGATGGAACAACTTTACCTAGAACAGAATCTTTCTTACCTAGGTATTAATGATACTTTCATCAAATATGGTACTGTATTAATGCCGCTAGGTATTACCAATGAAACTCATGAACCACCTACCTTTTATGGAGTTGACAGAAATGTGGTAGAAAAAGAATTAAATGCTAACACTTGGTGGGAAACTGGTGTAATGGTTAATACTGCACTCGGCGGTGGAGTTGAATTAACTGCTTTTGGTCACACGGGTTTGGAAACAGATGGTGATGGTGATATCAGAGATGGAAGAGGAAAAGTTTACAAACAAGATGGATCAAACGTAGCTTACACATTAAGACTTAGATATACTGGGATAGCAGGGGTAGAATTAGGTCTTTGGCATAATCATCAAACTGATATCAACAATGATCCAGCACAAGGTAATGTACCAGCTGATTTATGGGGAGCTCACATTAATATGTCACCAACTGAGGGATTTGGATTTAAATCCGTAGTGGGACGTTGGCAACTAGATTGTCCATCAACACATTCTTGTGCTACCAACGGTAGAGAAAAGATATGGGGTGCTTTTGTAGAGCCATCTTATAGATGGAGCATTGGTGGCCCTCTAGATCAATCAATTGGAATTGCTGCAAGAGCTGGAGCATGGAATGATAAAGCCGATGAACTTCAAAATGCTAGTAATAAAATTAGACAATATGATTTAATGTTGAACTGGTGGTTATCTCCAAATGCTGTACTTAAAGTAGATTATGAAAACCAGAAATATTATACTAATAATAAAGGAACAGCAGGTTGGAATTTTGGCATAGGTTACCAATTTTAATTTATAATCTCTTCCCGTTTTCATAAAATAAAATTGGCATTTAGAGTATTCTTCTGTGAGTGGAAGAATACTCTTTTTTAAAACATTATACTACTATATATATAATTATGATCAAATTATTAAAAATACTAATATTTACTTATTTACTAATTGGACATGCACATACAAAGCAGTCTGAAGCTGAAACTTCATTTTTAAGTGAAACATTTAATGGTGATGTTCCAAAAAAACAAAGATTAATTGTAAAAGGAGAAGCCAAAGATCAAATTAAATCTATTATGGGAAATAAATATAAAAAAAGACTTTTCTCATACTGGCAAAATGATACACAACAGGTATGGATTTTAAATTCAATTGGCAAGTATAAACCTATTACAGCGGCTTTCTCTATTCAAAACTGTAGTGTAAAAAGTGCTCATGTACTTGTTTATAGAGAACAACATGGCTATGAAATAAAATATCCTTTTTTTTTAACACAGTTTACTGATGCTAGAATTGATAGTGCATTGAAACTTGATACAAAAATTGATAATATATCAGCAGCAACTTTATCTGTTAATTCTATGAAAAGAATGGCTAAAATGGCTTTGTTACTAAGTAAATTATCAAATGAAAATTCATGTACTTAAACTTAAACTAAGAAAATTACATAAATATTTAGGTTTTGCATTTAGCTTATTTATACTGCATCTAACTGTTACTGGTATTTTATTAATATACCCTAAAACATTTAATATCGACGATACATATATTAGTAACTTTTTCATATTAAAAAAATATAATATGGACACTTACAGAGAAGTTTACGGATTAAATGATATAGAAGATGAAATCGTCATAATAAAGAACAATATTTATATAAATGGTAAATTTGTAGATAAATTTAAAGATGATATAATAAATATTCTTTATCAAAAAAAAAAAAATAAAATCATCATATTATCAAAGAGTACTATAGGCATATATTTTTTCGAAAATATTGATGGCGAATTAGAAATAAACGATATAATTAGTCTAGAAAATACTAACAAAATTAAATATTTAGGGCTTAACTTGTCAGATGATATAGTTTTTTTAAAAAATGATAATGAATATTATAGTTTTGACGATAATTATCTGCTTATATTAGCAAATGTAAAAGATAAAAATATTAAGTGGTCAAATATTTCTAAGACAAATAAAAAGCTAGCGAAATATTATTTAAACATTCATCAAGGCGAAGGAGTTTCGCTAACCAGAATTTTAACTGAATTACATAACGGAAAATTTTTTGGTTCTATTTTTACTTTAGTATTATTCTTTTCTTCTTTAAGCTTAATTTTTTTAACTCTAAGTTCATTTATTTTTGCGACAAATGTATTCAAAAACAAAAAAAAGTAATATAATATTTTATGAAAAAAATTCTTACAGTAATAACTTTTTTTCTTTCAACTACATATTTAATAAGTAACGATACTGATATCACAATAAGCAATGTAAAGGTTATGAAAAGAAATAAGCCATCGTGTGATAGGCAAGGAAACTTATATGATGCATGTCAATGGATGTTAAAATTCAAAATTAATAATAATACCAATAATGATTTAATTTCCTTTTGCTCAGTAATTAAAGTAAATAAAAAAAAATATAAATTATGTGGTAATAAAACAAAAAAAAAATTTCATACAAAAGCAAATAATAGTACTACTGTACTAACAAATTTATCAGAGCTGATAAATTTTAATAACGACAGTCCTAAACCCACTATAAGTTTTATTTCATTAAATGGTAAATTTTAATTAAATATACTTACTATTATTATTTTATACTATATTATATATGAAAAATGGGCGGTTAGCTCAGCGGGAGAGCACCACGTTGACATCGTGGGGGTCACTGGTTCGATCCCAGTACCGCCCACCATAAAATACTAAGGATTAACATGGAATATCTGTCAAAGTTAAATTTTTATTTTTTTATTATGATATTTTTAGCAATATTATTGCCTTTATTATTTTTAAAATTTATTCATCCAACTCTAAAGAGAATTATAGAGAATAAAAATAAAAACTTATTTAAAAATTTAGTTAAATTACGTTTTTTCTATACACTGGGCTATATACTTTCACCATTAATACTTTTGTTAGCAATAAACAATTCTTCATTAATAGTTAACGACTTACAGAAATTCACTTACATAATTAAAAAAATATCTGGTATTTGGATAATAATATCACTTTCTATTTTAATAAATAAATTTCTAACAGCACTAAATGCTACATATAAAAAGAATGAATTTTTTGTTAAATATCCACTTAACAGTTACTTACAATTAATTAAATTAATTATAATAATAATAACTGCTATTTTTTCAATCTGCTATGCATTAAATTTATCACCTTGGGGGATATTATCTGGTGTAGGTGCACTTGGTGCTATTTTACTTTTGGTCTTTAAAGATACTATTTTAGGACTTATAGCTAGTATTCAAGTATATGGTGGCAAATTACTTCAAGAAGGAGATTGGATTGAGCTCAAGGATTTAAATATAGATGGAGAAGTAATGGAAGTTGGTTTACACAGAGTAAAAGTAAAAGCTTGGGATAATACTATTACTACATTTCCTACAGCAAAGTTTCTTGAATATACTTTTAAGAATTGGAGAGGTATGCAAGAAAGTGGTGGAAGAAGAATTAAAAGAAGAATTATTTTATCTATTTCTTCAATTAAATTTGTTAATGAAAATTTTTTAAAAGAATTAAGTCATTTAGTATTATTAAAAGAATATTTAAAAAATAAAAATAAAGAATTAAAGGAAGCTAATGCTACTTTAGGCGAAAAGGATGTAAATAAAAGGTCACTAACTAATTTAGGTTGTTTCAGGATATATATAAATAACTATCTGGAAAAGCATCCTAAGATAAGACAAGATATGACCTTATTAGTAAGACAACTTCCTATAAATCAATATGGCCTTCCAATAGAAGTTTATGCTTTTACTAATACTACAAAATGGAAAGAGTACGAAGACATTCAATCAGACATATTTGATCATATACTGGCCAGTATTCATCATTTTCAGTTAGAAGCCTATCAAGAACCATCTAGTAAAGATTTAAAATCATTAGTATCAAATTTAAAATAATCACAAAGTAAAATGTCAATAGAAGTAGTAGCTGCAATAATATTTTTTGAAAATAAAATTTTAGTAACACAAAGAAAGTTTCATAAAAATTCTGCTTTTTCATATAAATTTGAGTTTCCTGGGGGGAAAGTAGAAGTTGATGAAGATAAAATAACAGCACTAAAAAGAGAATTATTAGAAGAACTAAGCTTAAAATTAACAAATTTTAAACACTTTGCTTCTTACAATTTCAGTTATGGCATAGATAAAATTAAACTGCATTTTTTTCTATCAAATGTAAAAGAATTAAAATTAACTCTAAAAGTACATAAAATGTATAAATTAGTAACTGTGAAACAGCTGTCCCAATTGGATTGGTTAGCAGCGGATTATGAAGTAATTAAAAAACTACAAAGCAAATATCTATGATTAAATATGGTAAAACTTATCAAAGTTCTTTTTAAAATTAAAATAACCTTTATTACAGAATCTCCAAACTTCTTTATAGAAGTTACTTAAGAAAAAACTGTATGAAATATTGTGGTTTTTTAAAGATGTTATCAGTTTTTTAACTATATCTTTTTCAAACCCTATGGTTATATATTCAGAGTATGTGTTAAAAATTTTTTCCTCTTTTAATATTGTCAAACACTCATTAAAAGACTTTGATATGTCAATTTTTTTAATATTTATATTATGTTGCTTACATAAATTTATAAAATCAGTATTACAGCTAGTTTGAAACCTTTTAGATATTAGACTTAAATTATTTTTAAAGTTATTTGTCTCAAGCAATAATATTAAAGATATATTTTCTTTATTATGTTTAATAAAATTTATGTCCAGATTATTTTCAACAACAAGAAATGCATTTTTTTTATTTGGGTCTAAAATAAAATCATTTTTATAGTTTATTTCATTAAGGGTGAATTTTTTAAACGGACTATCTATTGAAATTAATTTGGGTAAACTAAAACTTTTAAATCTGGATAAAGAGAATTTCATAATATTCTGGCTACTTGCTATATATTTTTTCCCAAAGGTTTGTAAGCCAGCTACCCATCTCCATGAAAGTGTGTTAGATGCAATATCCGCATCAAGCAAATGATCGTAAAATAATTGAGCTCCTAATTGCCATGGCAAACCAAAATAATGTATCCATATACTAGCAAACCACATTCTTGTATGATTATGAAGATAACCAGTATTTTTTAGTTGATTTATCCACTCGTCATATGGTTCTAACTTTGTTTTACCATTTATAGCCTGCTCATATTTTTCTGCTAATTCACTATGTTGTATATTATCTAACTCAAGTTCAGTACTATTTTTATAATCTAGCCAAACTTCTTTGTGCATTTCAAGCCAACCTTTCCAGTAAGTTCTCCATAAAACTTCTTGTATAAATTTATCTGAACTATTTTTACTATTACTAATTTTCTTCAGGATATATTCCTCTTTAATAATGCCTTTACTAATGTAAGGAGATAAACCTGATACTGCTTTATGAGGATAATTGGGACCGTAATCAAAATTTCTATATTGACTATATTTTAAAATTTTTTCCTGTAAAAAGTTTTCTAGAATGTTTTTTGATTTTTTATATACATCAATGCTCACATTGTTTTTACGAAAAATATAATTGAAAAGTTTATAAATTTTATTATTTTTAAATTATGAGAAAAATTAAAAATATTTCACCCTCACTATTTTTTTTTATTTCTATATTCTTCTTTTGTACTCATATTAAAGGAGTTAATTTAGAAGAGCATAAATATGGACTTAATGTATATAAAAAAGGAAATTGTATGGGTTGTCATTCCTGGCATGGTAAAGGTGGTGGAGGATATGGTGCTGGAGTATCATTAAGGAATTCAAATCTAAAACTAAATGAAATAATAAATGTTGTAAAATGTGGAAGACCTGGAACAGGAATGCCTTATTTTTTAAGAAAAGCTTATAAAGAGGAAAAATGTTATGATACCACTTTCGAAGATTATGATGAATCTTACAGACCCCTCTCTTCAAAAAGATTTTTAAGCTCAAAACAAATAGAGGCGGTTTCTATCTTTGTTCTAGAAGTTTTACAAGATAAAAAACTAGATAATAATTATTGTGAATTCTTTTATAAAAAAGGATCTAAAGTTTGTCTTAATTTAAAGAATTAAATTTTATCTAAAACGAATATTATTTCTTGAAAGATCACTTATCTTTTTGCACCCCATAAGCTTCATATTTCTAATTATTTCAGTATGCATATTACTCAGTGCTTTCTCAACACCTTTTTGTCCTGCTGCTGCTAAAGCATACAAATAAAACCTTCCGCCAGAACATGCCTTTGCTCCTAAAGATAGAGCTTTTAGTACATGCGTACCCCTTCTTATTCCTCCATCACAAATGATATCTATTTTATCACCTACTGCATCTACAATTTCTTTTAATTGATCAAACGGAGCTCTTGACCCATCTAATTGCCTTCCACCATGATTAGAAATCATTATTGCAGAAGCTCCAATATCTACTGCCTTTTTAGCGTCATCAACGCTCATTATTCCTTTTAAACAAAAATGTCCTCCCCATTGGCTCCTTAATTTCTCAGCATCACTCCAATTCATGTTTTGATCTAACATAGAACTAAAGTAATCTCCTACTGAAATAGCTAAATTACTTCCTTCTTTTACATAATCTTTCAGTTGAGATAATTCAAATTTTTCATGAGTGAAATAATTGAAAGCCCACATAGGATGAATTGCAAAGCTAATTAAACTTGCTAATGTTAACCTAGGAGGAGAAGTAAACCCTGTTTTCAAATCCCTTTCCCTATTACCTCCAGTTATAGTATCTACGGTTAAAGCAATAGCATCAAATTTTGCTTCTTTGCATTGCTCTACCATACTATTGTTAAGACCACGATCTTTATGAAAATAAAATTGGAATATTTTTGGAGTTGTCACATGCTCTGCAATTTTTTTTAAGCTATATGTGCCCAGTGAAGAAACACCAAAAAAAGTATTAAATTTTTGTGCTGCTTTTCCTACAGCTAATTCACCGTCATGATGAAATAATCTTTGCAAAGCTGTAGGAGAACAAAAAATTGGCATATCGATTTTCTTTCCCATTAGTTGTACAGAAACATCTACATCTTGAACTCCAGCTAAAACATTAGGAATTAGATCACAATTTTCATAAGCTTTTGTATTTTGTTTTATGGTTACTTCATCGTCAGCTGCACCATCTATGTAATGATAGATAGGAGACGGCAATCTAGATTTAGCTAATAACCTAAAATCTTCAGTATTATTGCACTTTGATAAACTATTAAACATAATATTATAATAATTTTTTTATTAAAAAAAACAATCGCTTTTATTATTTTTTATGATATAAAAAAATTATGAAAAGCAATTTAAGTATTTCTAGTATTGCACATGAAACAAAACTAATAATTGAGAAAGGTAGTGTTTTAAAGGCTGCCTGCATATTAGATGTGCACGGATATATAAAAGGAAATATTAAAGGAACTTATGTAAAAATAGGACCCAAGGGCAGAATAGATGGCAATCTTAATTGTAACTCTCTAGAAATATATGGTGAGTTTACTGGTAATGGAGAGGTAGTTGAATTGAAAGTTTTTAAAGGTGGTAAAGTTAAAGGGTCATTATCATATAATACTATTGTAGTAGAAGTAGGAGCAACAATTTCTGGTCCCATGAAGCCAATAGAAAAAGATCAGGTGCTTTTAATTGAAAACAGATAAATTACCTGCAGAGGTTTTTGACGCAGCATGCAAATTTCAGCTTTTAAATAAATCTACTAATTATAACTGTCAAAAAATTACTGACGGTGTTTCTTCTGATATCTGGTATGTAAAAACTCAAAAAAATAGAGAGTTTTGTATTAAAAGAGCATTAGCGAAGCTTACAGTAAAAGAGGACTGGTATGCGCCGATAAGTAGAAATAAATTTGAAGCTATGTACTTTCAAAATTGTTTTGAAATTGCTCCTAATAATTTTCCCAAACTTCTAGGGTATGATAATAAAAACTATATATTAGCTATGGAATGGTACAGCACTGATAGTTATATGATATGGAAACAAAAATTACTTAACAAAAAAGCTGAAAAACAAGATATCAAAAATGTATCCGATCTTCTTATAAAAAAACATAAAAAATTTTTTAATAGTAAAAATCTTGAAAAACAATTTGATAATGATGTTACTTTTCATTCCATTCGAATAGAGCCTTATATTTTATTTACATCAGAAAAATATCCAGACTTTAAGAATAAATTTGAAAGGGTCGCAGAAAGTTTAGTTAAAAATAAAAAAACTTTAATTCATGGAGATTTTAGCCCTAAGAATATTCTCATAAAAGATAATAATCCTTTAATTCTAGATGCAGAGACCGCATGCTGGGGAGACCCTGTTTTTGATTTAGCATTTTGTAATAATCACCTTTTGCTAAAGTGTCTATTACCAGATGGATTAGGAAAAAAGCTATTAGATTTAAGTTTTAAGTTTGTTAAAAACTATATTGATAATATTTCCTGGGAGGATAAGAATTTTTTTACAAAAAGATTACTTGATATTACTCCATTATTACTTCTTGCTAGAGTAGATGGTAAATCTCCAATAGAGTATTTTAAAGTTAAACAACAAGAACTAACAAGACAATTAGGTAAACACATTTTAACAGGAGAAATTAAAACTCTAGAACAATTATATTCAATATTAAATAATTATGTCTTCAAAAAAAATTACTAATGTAATAGGCAGAATGGTTTTTGATAGTAGAGGATATCCTACAGTAGAAGCAGAGGTGCAAGTAGATAACAAATTTTATGGAGCTTCTATTTCACCTTCGGGTGCCTCTAAAGGAAAAAAAGAAGCTTTAGAAAAAAAAGATAATGATGAAAATTTATTTTTAGGCAATAGCATTGATGAGAATATATTTATTATTAATAATAAGATTAGAGATACCCTAGTGGGAATTAATGTAGAAGATCAAATTTCAATAGACAAAAAATTAATAGAACTTGACGGAACTAATGATAAATCAAAAATTGGTGCTAATACAACCATTGCAGTTTCGATGGCAAGTTTAAGAGCAGCCGCTGTAGCTAATAAAACCTCAATGTGGGAATATTTAAATAATTCATCAGAAAAAAAACTTCCCTTACCAGAAATTCAAATAATAGGAGGAGGAGCTCATGCTAAAGGTAGTATTCCAATACAAGATTTTATGATTATACCTAATGGAGCACCTGATTTTCATACTGCTCTCCATTGGGTTTTTAAAATTTATAAATTAGCTGGAGAAAAACTCTTTGATGAAAATAAACTTTATGGTGTTGCAGATGAAGGTGGGTACTGGCCATATTTTAACGATATCACTTCAGTTTTAGATTTTCTTGTTAAAGTTATTGAAGATGCTGGCTTTGAACCATATAAGCAAGTATCATTATCATTAGATATTGCTGCAAATAATTTTAAGTGTAATAAAAAATACAAAATATCTAATAAAAAAAATATTCTATTCAGCTCAAATGATCTTTATAGTTATTTACTAAAGCTAATAAAATCTTATCCTATTATTTCTATTGAAGATCCTTTCGCAGAAGAAGATATAGAGTATTTTAAAAAATTAAAACAAAACTCTCCTTCTTACTTACAAATAGTTGGTGATGATCTAGTAGTAACAAATACAAAATTAATTAAAAAAGCATATGAAAAAAATGCTATAAATTCG
>CACMKJ010000022.1 GCA_902614225.1 Rhodospirillaceae bacterium | reverse complement strand
TGGAGGTAGTGTTTTTATGGCAGTTAAATCTGGTAATTCAGTAGCTCCTATGTTTACTATTTTAGAGGACGTAATAAATTCTATTAGAACAGCTTCTGAGAGTGTAGTAGAGGCATCTGCGGTAGGCAAAGCAACATTACAAATTAATAATGAAAACCCTGGTAATTATACATTTAATCTTTCTGATAGTTCTAAATCAGTAGATATTTCTGTTGATTTACCAAGTAGTGATTTATCAGGATTGGTTACTGCAATAAATGCGTCAAATTTAAATATAACAGCAACATTATCTGGATCAACTATAACTCTTGTAGATGACAATAATGGTCCGATAATAATTAAAGATTTACAAATAGAAGGTATAGATAAAGCAGAAAAAACACCTAAATCTTATTTAACATTTGATGCTATTGATGGAGCAGGGGTTTCTTTAGGACACCCTCAAACACTATACGATAAAAATCAAACTATACAAAATAGATTAGATGATATTAAAAGTGTTCAAGAACATATTGCTAATCAAAAAGCTATTATTGGAGCACGAACTAATTCTTTAGAAAGACAAAAAGAATTACTTGCCCAGAGAAATATTCAGGTTTCAGAGGATATGTCAGAAATATCTGATGCGGATTTAGCAGCTCTAGTTACCGAATTACAAGGACAAATTACGGGTTTACAAGCTTCCCAGCAGGCATTTGTAAAAATATCTAATTTGTCGTTATTTCAATATTTAAGATAAACTAAATCGCATCTGCAATATTAGCTTCTTTTTTAATAAGCTCGATAAGGAAATCTATTCCTTCTTCTTCTATAATATTCCATCCAGGATCGGGTTTTTCAATAACGCCGTTTCTAAATCCAAAAAAATAAGCCTTAAAGTTTTTAAGTGTAATTTTTTCTTGATATTCTTTATCTTTTGTAGGATCAACTGCAGAACCAAAAATCCCTTTTAACTTTCTTTTTGATCCATGCTGAACATATTTTAGACTAAAAAATACAAAATTATTTAAAAGTTGATCTGATTCCTCAGAATTAGTTTCTACTAAAAATCTCAAAACTAACTCTGCCTCTTGCTCAATTTCTTCAGTTTTAACTTCTGCATAATGTTCTGATAAACCAGAGGCATATTTTTTTGCATAAGCTCTAATTGGTAAATCAGACGTTATAAAGTCGTATGCAGTCCTTGCTACGCAAAGGTTAAATATCCATGAGGGACAAAATTTTGCTGCCAAAAAAACCTCCAGTTTTCAAAGTCTAATTATAATTAAATTCATTAAAAAAACAATTGTTAAACTATTTATATAAACTTCTTATTCTTTTTGTAAACTGTTCTAAAGTAGGGTTATTTTCAAACTTAACTTCTTGAATTAAAAGAGATATACCATCCCATATAGATATCGAGGGTTTCCAATTGCTTTGATTATAAATTTTATTGATATTAAGGTTGAATACTTTCTTATCCTGTGAACTACTTTCATCAAAAATAATTTTTTTATTTAGTTTTTCATAAATCATGTTAAGTACAGATTTAATTTCTACACCTTGCCCAAAACTTAGATTGAAATCACCTTCTAAATCATTATTAATAAGAGAGACTATACCTCTAGCGATGTCTGATGTATGAATATAATCTTGCACGTCATAAATATTCTTTAACACCACAAACTCATCTTTATAAATTCTTTTAATAACATCATTAAAGTAAAAATTACTATCTTTTTTATTAGAGTAAGGGATACCCAGTCTTAAATGAATATGTTTAATATCTAAACTAGCGCAAATTTCTTTAGTTAACATATAAAATGCTTGTTTAGAGCGACCATAACTATTTTTTGGAGTACAAATAGTGTCTTCAGATAAATCTTTTTCAAGCTGACCGTATTCTTTATAACTTCCAATTGTTATAAATCCTTTGCAATTAATATTTTTAGCTAACTCTAATATTTTGATTAAATTTTTTGTATCTGTTAATTGATTATTACTCCAAGCACAATGAACTATATATTCTGGCTTGCTCATACTTAATTTTCTAATAACTATTGGATCTAGATAATTATTAGTTTGGATAATATTATAACATTTAATACTTTTCAGATAATCAATATCCGACTTTTCTCGGACCAATGCAGTTACAGGAGTACTGTTAGCTAACAATTCATAGATTATATTTGAACCGATAAAACCGTTGGCTCCAGTTACTAAAATTCTCTTTTTCATAAACATATAAACGACAATATTATTATAATTTTTAAAGCCTTTAAAGAATTAATATTAATTATTTTATACCTAAAGTCGTTAATATTAAATAAAGTAGGTATTTTATGTCTAAAGGCCCACATTTATCATATATAGCAGATCTTGGTTCAAAATTGGCATTGCCAAAAATAAAAGAATCTTTACAGAAGCTTACTACTGGAAATATTAAAGATGGATACCTGCAAGCATTTGCAAATAGTTTAAAAGCAAGATCTGATAGTTGGCGTGCTGCCTCTTCTAATATTAGGCAAGCGATAGAGGCTTTAGAAGTAGCAGAAAATGCTCTTAATGAGATTGCATCTCTTTCAGCTAGACTTGAAGAATTGGGGGCATTATATAATAATAATTCTTTACTTACGACAAGTGATATAGCTTCTTTAAACGCAGAAACATCTAGTATTACTACATCTATAGACAGCATAGTTTCAGCTACTACTTACAATGGAGTCTCAATGTTGGGTACTTCAAAAGTTACTAAAGACATAGGTGTTACTGACAATGGTGGATTTCAAACTATAACAACAGGTACTGTAAGTTCTGTAGCATCTACTACACTGGCATCTAACGCAGATACAACAGGATTAGCTTTAAAAAATGAAATTACAGTAAATTTGGGTGAAATTTCTGCTGGAATAACCACCTTACAAGCAAGAGAAAATGTAGCATATGCTGCCTCTGCTATTATGAGTGCAGCTGCATCTAGCTCTACTGATGTCGACTTTGCTGCAGAAGCAGCAATTATAACTAAGCAAATGATGCTACAAAAAATTTCTGTTTCTTTGGTAGCCCAAGCTAACTTAAGTGAAAGTACCAAATTAAACTTAGTATCCTAATATTATAAAATTATTTACATTCAGCAAGAGCCACCAGAGGTAAAATTACCCAACAAAGGTGTATTGGATTATAGTCAATTAGCAATTACTCCTATTGAAATATATAATGATATTGAACAAATTATTGCGCCACCTGTACTACAATGGACATATGATATTAATGCACGTAAATTAGCATTCAGTAGCTCAATTTTTTTATGATATATAAATCCTAAAGCATTATATGAAAAAAATTGTTAGGATAGTCTCCAACGATTGATGAAGTAGTTTCTGAGTATCATCTAATTTTTCATCTTGAAAATATTTAGGTAAAAGAAAAACTTTTCTATTATATGGATGTTATTTTATTAGCAACGAAATTTAAATAATAGTTAACATTCATTATAAGTAATATAAAGATTAATATTAAATAAATAACCTTCATAATTAGAAATACTTTTATATTAAATTAATTAATTATTTAAAAAGGAGTTTTTAAAATCTTTGTATAGTTTAGTATATATACTTTCTAAGTCTTTTGTATATTGCTTAGTGTTAAATAATGGACTTGCGAGTCTCTCTTTTTGTAATCTGGATTTTACTTTGTTGTAGTAATTTTTATCATTAGAAAGTTTTAATGCCATATTTTTGTAATCATTATAACTGTAAGTTATTAATTCTTTCATATTAATATTATTCAATAAGCTACCCGCAACTCTACTTACCATAGATTTTCCAGCTAGGGTTAAAATAGGAAGTTCTACCCACAGTGCATCATTTGCAGTAGTATGAGCTGCTATTGGAAAAGTATCTAAGAATAAATCTGCTACTTTTAACCTATCTAAGTATTCATTAATTTGGCATCTTTTTGAATAAATAATACGATTAGGGTTTATTCCTTTTTTTTCTGCATAAGATAATATATTTTTTACAGATTCAGAGTTTTCATTTTCTAAAAGCCATAATACGCTATCTTCCTTTTGTTTTAATATCTCCATCCAAATGTTAAACATTTCTGGTTGTATTTTATATGGGTTATTGAAAGAACAAAAAATAAATTTATTTTCAGGCAAACCCAGTTGATTTTTTGATAATGTAGTACTTGGAAAATAGCGTCTATTATCAGTTGGTTGATAACAATTTGGAAGTTTTAAAACTTTTTCTGTAAAGAAAGCCTCATTT
Source organism: Rhodospirillaceae bacterium (assembly GCA_902614225.1). Classification (GTDB taxonomy): domain Bacteria; phylum Pseudomonadota; class Alphaproteobacteria; order TMED109; family TMED109; genus TMED131. The sequence continues at coordinate 14,097 of CACMKJ010000022.1, read as the reverse complement.
TCAGTATTTATTATAAAATCATCTGCAATGATGTAATCAATAAAATCAGCACCCGTAGTTCCAGGGTGACCAAGAAAGGTTACCTGAATAGGACAGGGTCTCATCGAAAGAAGATTTATTCTATTATTTAAAGTATGCCCTTTTAAGTCTACTATAATATCTATTTCCTTATCTTTTAATATTTGATAAATTTCTTTATTATTATTTTTTGTTACTAACTCAAAATTTTGAAATGAGTTTAATACTCTGTCACATATACTACTTCCGTTTGTGGGTTCATTTGAATAAGAAAATGCATAATAATCAAATTTATTATGATCTTGATGTTCAAACACTCCCGCCATTAAATGCATTGTAGCATGATCATGAAAGTCATATGAAAAATACGCTACTCGAGGTTTAGTATGTTTAGTATTATTAACGTAATTTTTTTTATTATACTGTGTTTTTATACAATCATCCCAAGAATTAGCCGCAACTTTTAATTGAATGGCGGGGCTGTCAGTAATAGAAAAAGAACAAAAAGGAGAAGTAGCCTTTTTGTCTTCTTTAATGTTTTTTATAGTTTGTGATTTATAAAAATCCAGTTCATTCCAATCTGCACAATGTAATTTTGCATAACATATAAACCCATAAGCGTACTCAATATCTTTATGATATTTCAATGCTTCTAAAAAGTTATCACGCATTTTTTCAAATTGATTTAAACCTACATAAGCAAGTGCCTTATTTCTATAACTAGAGGCAATTGATTCATTTCTATATTTACTTTCTTTGTATAAACTAATAGCTTGGTCAAACATTTTTATGGCCTCGCAAAGTAAGCCTTTACTCATTAATACTCCACCTAAGGTATTATATGCGTTAGCATAATCAGGTTTTAATTCTATAGCTTTATTTAAAACAGTAAAAGCCTCATCTAACTTTCCTAATTTCTTTAGAGTACTACCTAAATTATTGTAGGCTAATACAAAGTTAGTCTTTAAATTGATAGCTCTATAGTAGCTTTTTTCTGCTTGATCTAATCTACCTAATTTTTTAAGAGTATTAGCAAGATTATAGTGCGCTTGTGCAAAATTATTATTTATTAACAAAGCTTTGCTAAAATATTCTTTAGCCTTTTTGTGTTCTCTTAAGTCTGAAAGTGTTACCCCTAAGTTATTAAGAATTTCAGGATCATTTGGAGTTATATTTAATGCTTTTTTATTAGCATTAAGGGCTTCTATTTTCTTATTTTGTCTTTGATATATAACCCCCAAAGCTCTCCAGGCAAATTCATGTTCCGGAAATTTATTACTAATTGATAAGGCTAGTTCTTCTGCATCATATAATCTTCCATCATTAAAATAATTTAGTAGAAGATTAAGTTCTTTTTCACTAGGTGTTGTAATATTCATAGCTTTTTAATTTTGAGGTTAAGCATAGGTTTTAGTAATTATCAATTCTATGTAGCAATATTAATGCCACTATTTTTTATTTTATTATCTAAATATAAAATACGAATCTAAATTTATTAAATACAACCAATAGCTATTAAACAATAACTACAATGGTATAATTTTTGCGGGTGAAAAATAATTTAAAGCTAATATATACTGTTAAAATATTTATTTATTATATCAAAAATATCATCTAGCCTATCAACTATTTTAAATGCTTTTAATTTTCTAATATTAATACTGCTATACCCGTGTGTTAATAAAATGCATGGTATATTAAAGTTTTCTGCACACTGAAAATCAAATTTACTATCTCCAACAAATATACAATTATATTTTAAGATACGAGCGTCTATTATCGTTTGCTTTAAGTGTCTTGGATCAGGTTTTCTAAAGTCATATGTATCTCCTCCTGATACTTTAGAAAAATAGTCGTATATATTAAAAAACTTAAGTAATTCATGACAGTAATATTCTGGTTTATTTGAAACTAAAATAATTTCATAATCATTATTTTTTAATTCCTGCAATATTTGTTTTGTTTTAGGATATAAGCATGTTTTATTCTTAAAACAGTCTTTATACTTAAAGAGAAAAGAAGATGTAAGATTTTCTAAGTCTTTGACCTCACAACCTTGTTTCTTAAAAGAGTCTTGTATTAAAGCTCTTGCACCGGTACCTATTAGATTTCTTACGCTATCAACCTCAATACTCTTTAAGCCTTTAAGTTTTAAAACATAATTTAAGGCTTCAGTGATGTCAGGAGCGCTGTCAATTAAGGTGCCATCTAGATCGAATGCTACTACTTTAGAGACTTTAAACTTTTCTGCCATTACAATAGTTTAAAGAATCTTTTATCTGCATATCAAGAGATATTTTTGCTTTTAAGCCAAATTTTTTTTCAAATTTAAATTAGGAATATAATTTTCCTTGGTCTTAATTCTACTAGTTTTAACTTTTATAGGTGGTAAATTATGATACTCTATATCTGCAATTCTTTTGGCTAAATATTTTATACTATAATTTTTATTGTCATAAAGTTTATGAATTTTTACGAACTGTTGTTATAAAGTTAAAGTTTTATTAACTTCATTTTCATTTATTTTTAGAGTGGTCATTTAAATTTATATTAATCTAAAAACTACTTTTAAAATTTTTATATAATTTATTATAAATACTTTCTAAATCTTTCGTATATTGTTTAGTATTAAATAAAGGACTTGAAAGTCTTTCTTTTTGAAGTTTAGATCTTAAATCATTATAGAATTTTTTATCATTAGAAAGTTTTAATGCCATATTTTTATAATCATCATAATTATAAGTTATTAATTCTTTCATATTGATATTGGTTAATAAACTTCCTGCCACTCTACTTACTATAGATTTTCCAGCAAGCGTTAATACAGGAAGACCTACCCATAAGGCATCACTTGCAGTCGTGTGTGCTGTTACGGGAAAAGTGTCTAAAAACAAATCTGCCATTTTTAGTCTATCAAGATAATTATTCATTGGATATCTTTTAGAATAAATAATACGTTCAGGATTTATGCCTTTTTCTTCTACGTACAATAATATATTTTTAATAGATTCTGAATTTTCATTTTCTAATAACCATAGCACACTATCTTCTTTGTTTTTTAGTATTTCAATCCAAACATTAAACATTTCTGGTTGTATTTTATATGGGCTATTGAAAGAGCAAAAAATAAATTTATTCTCAGGCAATCCAATCTCTTCTTTTGAAAAGTTAGTATTTGGAAAATACCTTTTATCATCTGTTGGTTGATAACAATTAGGTAGCTTTAAAATCTTTTCTGAAAAGAAAGCCTCATTCTCACTATTAACAATAAAATCATCAGCAATTGCATAATCTATAAAATCAGTACCTGTGGTTCCTGGATGACCCAGAAATGTAATTTGTATAGGGCAGGGTCTTGTCTTAAGCAAACCTATACGACTTTTATAAGTATGTCCTTTTAAATCTACTACTATATCTATTTCATTATCTTTTAATATTTGACAAATTTCTTTATCACTTTTTTGTGTTACTAAATCAAAGTTTATAAATGATTTTCGTACTCTTTCAAATATTTTATCTCCGGTAGTAAATTTATCAGAATAAGAAAATGCATAATAGTCAAATTTATTATGGTCTTGATGTTCAAAAACCCCTGCCATTAAATGTAGGGTAGCATGATTATGAAAATCATATGATAGATAAGCTACTCGAGGTTTAGTATGTTTAGTATTATTAACATAATTTTTTTTATTATAATGTGTTTTTATACAATCATCCCAAGAGTTAGCCGCAACTTTTAATTGAGTAGCAGGATCATCAGTAATAGAAAAAGAACAAAATGGAGAGGTAGCTCTTTTATTCTCTTTAATATTTTTTAGAGTTAGTGCTTTATAATAATTTAGTTTTTGCCAATCTGCACAATATAATTTTGCATAGAATATATAGCCAGGAGCAAGTTCAATATCTTTATTATATTTTAATGCTTCTAAAAAGTTATCTCGCATTTTTTCATATTGATCTAAACCTACATAAGCTAGTGCCTTATTTCTATAACTAGAGGCAATTGATTCATTTCTATAGTTACTTTCTTTGTATAAACTAATAGCTTGGTCAAACATTTTCATGGCCTTTTCATATAAATTTTGACTTTGTAATATTATACCTAAATTTAAATAAGCGTTTCCATTTTGAGGATCTAGTTCTATTGACTTTTTTAAGTACTTTATAGCTTTTAAGGGCTCTTTGATTTCTAAATAGGCTGCTGCAATTGAAGATAAAGTAACTGAATTATTAGGATCTATTTCAAGAGAGTTATTGTAATATTTTAATGCTAGTTCTTTATTGCCTAACTTAAAGTATGCATTTCCTAAACTAAGATGACAGGTAGCATAATTAGGGTTGATTTGTAAACATTTTTCATAAAAGACTATTGCATCATCAACATTTTCTAACTTCACTAAATTATCGCCAATATCAGCATAAAGTTGATATATTGTTTCATCCAATTCTATAATACTTTTATAAATTTCTATTGATTCTTGATATTTCTCTAATGCAGTAAATATTTTACCTTTAATAGTTAAAGTATTTAAATAATCTTTATGTTTAGTATTTTTTTTTGGATGTAGATCTATAGCTTTTTTAATATAAGTAAATGCGTTATTTGGTTTGCCATTTATAAGCAGACTTTGAGCTAAGTTAGTTAACGTGGTGTAATTATTAGTATTTTTTACGTTATTATCTTTAAGTTCCTCGATGTAACTATCTAATAAATTAATTCTTTTATATAGAATTACCATATTTTTAAAAGCATCATTAAAATCAGGTGCAATTTTTAAACACTCTTTGTAACAAGATATTGCATCATTATTTTTATTCAGTCTTGTAAGCACTCTTGCTCTCTCATACCAAAACATAGCTTCTTTCGGATAAACATCACATATTTTCTTAGAAAGCATTTCAGCTTTGTTTAATTGACTTGTAATTAAGTATATTTGAAGTAAATACCTTTGTGCTTCTTGGTCATTACCAAAAGTTTCTAGATAAGCAATAAAAATATTTTGTGCTATATTATATTTTTTAGTTTCAAAATGTATTACTCCTAGATTAAATGAAGCATCTTTGTGATCACTATTTAATTCCAATACTTTTTTATAACTATCAATTGCATTATTATAATCTCTTAAATCCATTTCTATACAACCTTGCAAATAGTAAAGTCTGAAATCAGCCTTTTTGCTTAAAGTGAGAGATTTTAATTTTTTAAGTGCAAGTTCTTTTTTATTTATAGTGTTAAGCAAATTACTGTAGTCTAAAACTATATCACAACTATGTGGAGCTAGCTTTATAGCTAACTCAAAGTTTTCAATTGCAAGTTTTATGTTGCTAGATTGTAGGTATGCGTATGCCTTAAGATGAAAGACTTGAGAATTTTTTGGAAATTTTGTACTAAGTACATCAAATATATTAATTGCTCTGTCTATATTTCCTTTTTCTAATAAGTTGGATGCTTGAGCTATATTTTGATTAAAAAATGTATCATTCATAATAAATTACTTATATTTATAAAAAGATATTGCAATCTACATGCCATCAAAAAATTATTAAATACTAAATATTATTTTTAAATGTCGTTCATAATTTTATGTCGATTTGTTTAATATAAATTCTGAAAGGTTAAGAAAATATGTCATCTTTAGCAACTATTAATACCGGTGCATTAATGGCAAGTAACTATGCCAATAAATCGCAGAAAGAATTTAGTAACTCTATTGCTAGAATTTCTTCAGGAAAAAGAACTATGTTTGGTAAAGATCCTGCAGGGCAAGGTGTAGCAGATTCTCTGAACTCAAAATCTAGGAGTTGGTATGTTGCAGCTAGAAATGCTGAAGACGGTATTTCTGCAGCTCAGTTAGTTGAATCTTCTTTAATGGAAATTGCAGCACTGGCACAAAGATTAAGAGAACTCGGTATTCAAGCTGATAATGCTGATGTTCAATCTACATCCGATAAAACAGCTTTAGATGCAGAAGCTGCAGCTATATATGATGCAGTTGATGCTATCATTGAAGACACTAAATTCAATGGTGTTGATCTTTTAGGATTTTCTGTTAAGTCTCATGCAGTTGCTGTTGCAGATGATGGAGGAGCTATTTATTTAAAGACTAGCAACGGCTTTACATCAGTATCTGATTATAATGAGGCAGCGGGAGCAGAAGTTACTGCGGACATAATTTTATCCGAAGTTGCAACAGATTTAGGAAATGTAGCTGCTGGTATGTCTGCTTTTAAAGCAAGGCAATCGGTAGCTTATTCTGCATCTGCTAATTTATCTGCCGCTGCATCTAGAATTGAAGACACAGATATTGCACGTGAGTCAGCAAATTTAACTAGAATGGCTATATTAAATCAATCAGCAATGGCAATGGTAGCTCAAGCGAATAAGGCTACTGGAGCTTTTTTAAATATTATTAACTCATAAAAGAAAGGAATAATCGTATGACAAGTATATCAAACGTATCAATAGGGGCAAAACTAGCTGGCGCAGCTGCTTCTGACGCAAGACACGGAATGAACGAGGCAATAGCTCGTTTATCTACTGGTAAAAGATCTATGTATGGAGGTGATGCAGCTGGACAAGCAATGGCGAACAATATTAAGGCTAGAGGTATGTCTTATGCCGTAGCTGCAAGAAATCTTGAAGATGGTCTTTCTGTGTCGCAGACTGTAGAATCTACTTTAATGGAAATTGGTCAATTAGCTCAAAGACTAAGAGAACTCGCTATTCAAGCTGATAATGTTAATTTGCAAAGTACTTCTGATATAGCGGCACTAGATGCAGAGGCTAAGGAAATAACAAAGGCAATGGCGCTAATTGTTGAAAAAACAAAGTTTAATGGTAAAACTTTAATAAGTACAGCAGACTTAGAATTGAGATTTGGTGCTACTGATGATGGTAGTGTTGTAATATTAAACTCTCAGTTGATAGCAGACAATAGTGACACTACAGCCGCCGCAGGTGCCGAAACTCAAGCTGATGCAATATTAGACGATGTAGGCGAAGCATTAGGAAATACTGCTGCTGCAATGACAGTATTAAAAGCTAGACAAAATGTGGCATACGCTGCTTCTGCTAATATGATGGCTGCTGCAGCAAGATTAGAAGATACTGATTTTGCAACTTCTTCAGCAAATTTAGCTAAATTTTCTATATTGAACCAAGCAGCTATGGCAATGGTGGCTCAGGCTAACCAGGCACAGAGTGCTGTATTGGCAGTTCTTCAATAGATCAATTTAATATAAGTAGTGTAAAAATTCTTTATAAGTCAAAATTTTTACACTACTTTCACATATTTAGTATATTTCTCAATCTAACATACTACAAATTGCTTAAGTTTTGGCATTCAAATTGCAAATACTCTCTCATGAAATTGAAAATATATATTGAAAATAAGTTATCATTTGGCATAGACATTGCTAGAAGAGAGTATTAAGGAGGTTTAAATGCCAGTACAAAATCCAGGTGTAACATCATTATTTGCATTGCACAATTTACATAAAACAGAAAGAGCTATGGGTGTATCCATAGAAAGATTATCTTCTGGTAAAAGAATAAATCATGCAGGAGACGATGCTGCAGGTGGTGCAATTGCTGATAGAATGACGGCCCAGATTAAAGGTTTAAATATGTCAGTAAGAAATGCATCAGACGTTTTATCAATGGCACAAGTGGCAGAAGGAGCACTTGATGAATCTTCAAAAGTATTACAAAGAATTAGAGAGTTAGCTATACAATCAGCTAGTGATTTGATGAATGGAGAAGAAAGGCTTTATCTTCAAACTGAAGCAAATCAATTAATTGCTGAATTAGATCGCGTAGCTAGAGATACAACTTTTAATGAAATTGCTGTTTTAGATGGTACATTTGCAGATAGAAGATTTCAAATAGGAGCTAAAGAAAGAGAAGCTGCTACAGTTTCAATAGGAAATTTGAGAACAGATAAAATAGGTAATCATACAGTAAGAACGAGTGCTGTGTCAGGAGAGACAAACTTGGCTACTGCAGCATTAAGAGGTACTACTGATACTGTTGCTGATGAAGATTTTACTATTCATGGCTTATTAGGATCTAAGACTATAGATGTTGTTGCAAATGCTAGTGCAAAAGACGTTGCTGAAGCAGTCAATATAGCATTTGATAGTACTGGTGTAAGTGCTACAGCTTCAACTAATTTAAAAATTCAAGGTAAGGTAGTTACAGGCTCAGCAACTTCTGCTACTTTATCAATAGGTATTCAAGGTAAAAATTCTACTGCTAGAACAGTATCTGCTGGAGTCACTTTGGGAACAGCAGTAGGTGGTTCTGATCTTTCCAATTTAAGTAACGCAATAAATGCATACTCAGCAGAAACAGGTGTTGTCGCAACGCTTAGTGCAGATAAGGCTACAGTTTATCTTACTAACGACGAAGGCGAAGACATCATACTTACTGATTTAGATTGGGCAGATTTAGGTAATGCTAATACTTATAAACTTTTAGCAACAGGAATGGATTCAAGACTTTTTGATGCTGATGGTGCAGAGTTATTATCAGGTTCAGCAGTAGATGTTTTTGATAAACTATATGATAATAGTGGTGGTGAAACAGCTGGTTATGCTGACTCAGTAATTGTTTCTGGTCAAGTCAATATGCATGCTTCTCATACATTTACAGTGACTACAGACTATGGTGATGGTGACGATGGTCTATTTGAGTCTTCTCCTGGAGTTGCTACTCTTAATAAAGTTTCAGAGTTGAGTCTAAGAAGTAGGTCTAAAGCTATAGATGCATTAAAAATGGTTGATAAGGCTTTAGATAAAATCCACATGGAAAGAGCAAAATTGGGTGCAGTAATGTCAAGAATGGATCAGGCTATAGATAATTTGACTAATGTTTCTGCTAACACAGCTTCTGCTAGATCAAGAATAGTTGATGCAGACATGGCAGCAGAGGCAGGAAATCTTACTAAAACACAAATTTTACAACAGAGTGCTATGGCTATGATAGCACAAGCATCTAAAGCTCAACAAGCTGTATTAACTCTACTACAAGGATAGAATAGTGTGATTTAAATGGCTAGTACGCCAGATATATTAACTAAATTAAATGTTGGATCTGGAATGAATAATTCTGAGATTATTACTTCTTTGGTAGATGCAGAGAGAGTACCTGCACTGGAAAGAATCGAGAAAAACGAGAATTCAACCAAAAATAAAATTTCAGCATACGGAGTTCTGAAGAGCGATATTAGTGCTTTTAGAGACATTATAAGAGATATTAAAAGTAGCAATGCTGCTAGTCATGTCGGATCTTCAAGTAACACAACTATTGCTAAATTCTCAACAACAGGAACAACTGGCAGTGATAATGTAGATTCTTCTTTAGTAGTTTCTTCTTTAGCAACCACTCATACATTAGTTACAGGAGCTTATAACAATTCTGGATCAACAGTAGGAGAGGGTTCATTAACTATAGACTTTGGTACATGGAGTACAACGAGTTCAGCAAATGATACTTTTACTGCTAACTCTAATTCAGCTATTACTGTAACAACATCTGCAAGTACCACATTAACTCAATTAAGAGACTCAATTAATAATGCTACTGATAATGCCGAGGCATCAATTTTATATAATGGAACAGGATATGTGTTAGTAATTAAAGGAGAAAGTGGAGCATCCAATGAGGTAAGAGTTACTCCAAGCGGAGGTTCATCTGCTACATTAACAAATAATTTTTCGTATACTGCGTCTACCAAAAATCTTACTCAAACTGTGGATGGAACAGATGCATCTTTTACAGTTGATGGTATAGCTATGACAAGGTCAACCAATACAATTAGTGATTTATTTAACGGATACACTTTAGAATTAGAAGCTACAAGTTCTTCTGCAATAAACATAAGTAGTACGCAAAACTTAGATAATATTACCGCTCTACTATCAAATTTTATAGATGCATATAATGCTATTTATACAAATATAACGGAAATGTCAGGTGCTGCTTTTTCAGAAGATGAGTCTACCGGGCCACTAGCTGGTGACTCTTTAGCAAGATCAATTCAGAGAGAATTAAGAAGCTATACTACCAAATCTTTATCAGGTTATGAAGGTGGGCCTTATTCTATGTCTTTATTAGGTGTGCAAACTAATAGAGATGGCTCTCTTACATTAAATACTTCTGTACTAAAAAATTCATTTGCGGTAGCTCCTAAAATAGTTGATGCAATTTTTAAGAATCAATTAATTTCTGATAATGCTGAAGTTGAAGTAACAAGTATAGGTACAGATACGAAACCAGGATCATATGCTATTTCAAAAACAGGTTCTGACTATTTTATTGATGGTGTTCAAATGACTGCAAATGGCACTTTATATACATCTGGATCAGGAGACTCAAATGGTATGGTGATGAATATTGCAAGTTCTGACGTTAGTTCAGCAAATATATACTACGGTAAATCTTTAATGACTAAAATTGATGCTAGTTTATCTAACTTTTTAGAATTTAATGGAGATATAAATAATAGAATTTCTAATTTGACTGACAAACTAAGTGATTTTAAAGATCAAAAAACAAATTTAGATAAAAGAATGGCCACGCTAACTGATAGATATGCATTACAATTTTCTAGTATGGAACAATCAATTGCAGGCTTAAAGGAGACAGGTAACTATCTTGATCAAATGTTAAAACAAGACAACGAATAAATAACTAAACATTTTTAAAATAAGTCGTTTGTAAATATTAAGGAGATTAATATGAGCAAACTAAATCAATACAAAAAAAGTGAAATATCCCAAAAAAAAGAAGCAGCCGAACCTCATGAGATAATTCACGAATTACTTTCACAGCTTAATAAAAATTTATCAGATGCCATTAAAAATATTGATAAAGGAAAAATTGATGATGCAAAAGAAAAGGCTAGAAAAGCCGAGTCTATTGCGTATGCTTTACAGAACTGTTTGAATATGAGAGATGGTGGGGAAATAGCTGAAAATTTAAATTACTTATATAGACACATTAGATTTGCTGCAAAAAATCTATTAGAAAAAGAAAAAACAGAACTTTTAACAAGTGCTCACTTTGTTTCTAATGAAATCCTAGAGGGATGGAAAGGAATAAATTCTTCTGTAGCTTAAAATTAGTAAAATAGTTTTTTTTATGATATTCTCCCTTTTAGGGAGAGTGTTATTTTAAAAGCAAGTAATTATAAATTTTTACTTCCTGCAGTATTAGCAGTTTTGATAGGAATTATAGTATCTTTTGCTGTTCAAGGTTTTATATCATTTGTAAGTTACATAGAAGCTTATTTAAGAGGTGACGAACATTTACTATTAGGTTTACCAAAGGAATTACTAGTTATTAGTGGTCCTATAACAGCAGGAATTATAGTATCAATTATATACAAATTAGCTAACCTAGACAGGTGGCATGGACCTGCAGAAAGTATTCTGGCTGCCCATTTACCTTCAAAAAGACCTGATACAGAAGCTGGATTATTATCAACCTTAGCCGCTGCTATATCTATTTCTGGAGGAGCTTCTGTTGGCCAATATGGTCCTCTGGTTCACTTTGGTGGTGTTATAGGAGATTATTTTTCTAAACTTACTAGAGACCAGACCTCTCCACATATTCTGTTAGCTTGTGGAGTTGCAGCAGCTGTTTCTTCTGGCTTTGGTGCACCATTTGCAGGTTTGGTATTTGCTCATGAAGTTATTGTGAGACATTTTTCTTTAAAGGCAGTTGCTCCTATATTGATCAGTTCAGTTGTAGCTCACACTTTCAGTAGTGAAATATATTCAAATGAACCACTGCTTCAAATTTCGATTGGAGGAATATCAAATATTTATGAAATTTTTCCATTAGCTCTTTTGGGACTTCTAGCAGGACTTATTGCAACTTTATATATGAGAGGTTTAACAGGAAAAATTCCTATTCCAAAAAGTATTCCTATATATTTATTACCCATTATTGCTGGAACTATATGTGGTGTAACGGGATTATTTTTACCTGAAACTTTAGGTTTAGGTACAAATTTTATAAGAAATATAATTGAAAGTCCAATGAGCATTGGTTATGTATTTTTACTTCTTTTAGGTAAATTATTTTTAACAGTAACTTGTATTAGATTTTATTTGTTTGGAGGAATATTTTCTCCTGCATTATTTTTGGGAGTAGCATTAGGTTGCATATTTGTAAGTCTTTTTAATGAAATAATACCAGATTTAAATTATTCTTTGTTTGTAATTGCTGGTATGGCAGCAGTCACATCTAGTGTAATAGGAGGACCTATTACAACATTGTTAATAGTTTTTGAATTAACATCGGATTACCAAGTTGCTCTTGGAGCCGGAATAAGTGTATGTTTTGCTAACTTAATTTCATCCAAAATTTATGGACATTCAGCATTTGATCAAATTTTATTAAATAGAAATATAGATTTAAAATTGGGAAGAGATAATCTTCATTTAAAATCAATACTAGTTAATTCTATTTATCATAAAGACTTTATTAGGTTAGCTCCAGAACACAGTGTAGAAAACATGATAAAAATATTGTCAGAGTCAGGAAATAGTGATGGTTACGTTATTGATCCTAAAGGTGCTTTATTAGGCAAAGTATTTCTTCCAGAACTTGTATTAATTAAAAATAAAACTATTCCTCCAGATATAAACTTATATAAAAGTTATTTAAGTTTAAATGAAAATCAAAATATATTAGATGCTATAGATTTAATAAAAGACTTTGTAGGTGAGTCAATCCCTGTTATAGATAACCTTAATAATATAGTTGGAATAGTTACAGAAAGTGATTTATTTAATCAATTACTACTTGCAGAAAATATCAGAAAAAAAGAGGAGTTATCAGACTAACTAAATTTTCTCTATCCAACTTTCATTATAATTAAAAGCTTTATCATCAATTAATAAATCAAAACTAGGCTTGCCTAAAATAAGTTCATTAAATTTTAAATTCCAGCTTTGTAGCTGATTAAGAGTAAATTTATACCCTAACTTGTAAGCTTCTTGATAATTATTATTTGTTCTTCCCATAAAGCGTGCTGTAAAAATAATAATTTTATTGCCTTGATCATATAAATAATTAATTTTTTTGATTGCTTTTTTATTAGGTTTAGAGTTTTTATAATCACTTCCTAGTGTATGACATACTACACCATCTATATCAAAGGCTAGAACTTTTTGCTTCATTTAAGCTAGAACATTAATCTGAGATTGGAAATTTTTATTTTTATTTTCTAATTTTGAAATCATCTCATATTTAGTGAATGCTTCATTATGATTGAATATTGGACTAAGCAAATTTTTTGCTTTCAAAAACTTTTCAGTATCATAAGCAATACTAGGAGCAATATTTCTTGAATACAGGTTTTTTAGATTTTCTTTTTCCGCATATTCTTTTGATCTAAGATTATTGTTTACAGAATTTACAATTCTAGGTCCGTTTATTGGCATACCATTTGCAGTATCTAACTTAGAATAAGGACTTGATGTGCTATTTGGATTTAATATTAAACTATTTTCAATCATCATTAATAAATAACATATGTATATAAATAAATCAAAAAATTTACAAAGCTATAAAATATCAGAAGAGTCATCTTACGCAGTTAAAGACAAACCTGCAGTAGTTTCTGCTATTTTAATGGAATTAAAGAGATCAATGAATATAGTAGCAGAAAAAATAGAAACAACTAAAGAGTGGAAGCCATCTGAAGATGATATTAAGTTAAAAAATAAACATTTTACAAAAGCTTTAACAGCAATTTATTCATTACAGATATCATTAAATTTTGATGACGGTGGTGATAATATTGCTATTAAACTCTTTCAGCTGTATGAATATTGTAGACAACAATTAATTAAAGGTTTTTCTAAAAAAGTCGTTGATGGTATTAAGAAAGGTGCTGAAGCTATTGAAAGTATATGTGAGGCTTGGCAAAAAGGAGTTGTAAACGCAAATGCAAAATAATTCTGAAAAAAAATTTGATCAATATTTAGATCATTTAGAATTTCTTTCATCTAAAATAGCTGATAATATTTCTATGGGGTTATTTGAAGATATTAATAAAATGGATT
>CACMKJ010000021.1 GCA_902614225.1 Rhodospirillaceae bacterium | reverse complement strand
AGCCAAATGCAGCCCCTATTAAAGCATCTGACGCTTGTTCAATATCAGCGTCTGGCATGACTAGCATATGATTCTTTGCACTTCCTAATGCTTGAACCCTTTTGTTATAACTTGCGGACTTTTGATAAATATATGAAGCTACTTTACTTGAACCTACAAAGCTAATTGCCTTGACTTCTCTGTGCTCAATTAATGCATCAACTACTTCTTTGTCTCCATTTACAACATTAACTAAACCCGGAGGTGCTCCTGCTTCTTCAAATAACCTTACTAATTCTATAGAGCTTGAAGGATCTCTCTCTGATGGTTTTAAAATAAATGCATTACCGCATGCTGTTGCAAGAGGAAACATCCATAAAGGAATCATAACTGGAAAATTAAATGGAGTTATACCCGCACAAATACCAAGTTCCTGCTTCATTGAAAATGTATCAATTCCTGATCCAACTTGATTAGAATATTCCCCTTTTAAAAGGTTAGGTATACCACAAGCATACTCTACTACTTCGATACCTCTTTGCAATGATCCCTTAGCATCTTCAATTGTTTTTCCATGTTCTTTAGATACCATCTCTGCTATTCTAGCTGAATTATCTTCAAGTAACTTTTTATAATTAAACATTATAGAAGCTCTTTTTGCAGGTGTAGTATATCTCCACTTTTCTAATACTTTCTTAGAACTTTCAATAGCATTATTTACTACCGCTAAATCACCTAATGTAACCTTAGATATAACTTCACCTATAGCTGGGTTATAAACATCTCCTTGTCTACTACCTCCTTCTATATCCTCACCGTTAATATAATGTTTTATTAAATCCATAAATTTCTTATACCATTCTTAAATAGATAAATACTACATAAATAAAATAAGAAATCAATACAACAAAAATTAATTTTTTATTTAGATACTTCAATAATGAAGATATTAAAATGAATATAATTGTAGAAAAAATTAGATAATAAATATCAATCTTATCTAAAACATTACTGGTATTTATTGCCGTAATTATTGAAGCTATTCCTGTAATAGCTAATAAGTTAAAAAGATTTGATCCTAATATTGCTCCTAATACAAAACCAATTTGACCTCTATAGGCAGCAACCATAGAAGTTACCACTTCTGGAATGGATGTACCTAATGCTACAACTGTTAATCCTATGATAGTTTCTGATACTCCAAATGAACTTGCTGTTATAACTGCACCTTTAACTAAAACTTGGGCTCCCATTATTATTCCTACTAAACCTAATATTGAAAATAATATTGATTTTTTAAAACTTACGTTTTTCTCTATATCTTCAGTATCAATATTTCTTAAACCTTTTGACGCTTCATATAGTATAAGTGCTAAGTAAGAAAGCAACAAAAGTAGCATCAACAAACCAGAAATTTTATTAAAACTACCAACAAAAAGAATTATAAAAATATAGATGAAAGTTGAAATTAAAAGATAAAAGTGATCAATATTTTTAAGATCACACTTTTTAGGAATCTTAATTAAAAATGCTAATGGAAGAGCAAATAATACATTAGCAATATTAGATCCGACTATATTCCCAAGGGTTATTCCTTCATAGCCTTTAAGTGCAGAGTGTACAGAAATTGCTAATTCAGGAGCTGAAGTTCCAAATGCTACTAATGTTAAAGCAATTACAAAAGGCTTTACTTTCATATGCCTAGCCAAGGAAGTAGACCCATCTACAAGCCAATCGCCACTAAAATATAGTAAAGAAATACCAAATACTAGGTAAAAAAAACCTATCAAGTTTTAGCCAATATCTTTTTTTTAATTTTAGCTATTGCTTTAGCAGGGTTTAAGCCTTTTGGGCAGGTTTTTGTACAATTCATTATGGTATGACACCTATACAACTTGAAAGAGTCTTCTAGACTATCTAATCTTTCTTGAGTAGCTTCATCTCTGCTGTCAGCTATCCACCTCCAGGCTTGAAGTAATACTGCTGGACCTAGGTATTTATCTCCATTCCACCAATAGCTAGGACAACTGGTAGAGCAGCAAAAACACATAATACATTCATATAATCCATCTAACTCTTTTCTTTCCTCAGGTGACTGTTTAATTTCCCTTTCAGGTTTTTCAGAAGTTTTAAGCCAAGGTTCTATGGAGCTGTATTGTTTGTAAATATCTTTTAAGTCAGGAACTAAATCTTTTATAACTGGCATATGAGGTAATGGAAAAATTTTTACATCACCTTTAACATCATTTACATATTTAGTACAAGCTAATGTGTTAGTGCCATCTATGTTCATAGAACAGCTTCCACATACACCTTCTCTGCATGATCTTCTGAACGTAATGGAAGGATCAATATCATTTTTAATCTTAATTAAAGCGTCTAGAATCATTGGGCCTGTATTACTGAGATCTACATCATATCTGTCTATTCTAGGTTGTTCAGATTTATCTGGATCATACCTATAAATCAAAAAAGTTTTTAAATTTTTTTTAGACCCTTCTTCACTATAGTGGTCACCTTTTACAACTTTGGAATTTTTGGGTAATAATAATTCAACCATTAGTAAACTCTTGCCTTTGGTGGAAAAGATTGAACCTCATTAGACATAGCTCTCAAGGTAACAGGTCTGCTTCCCATTTTAATATCATTATCCTCCAACCATGCTAAAGTATGAAACAACCAATCATCATCGTTCCTTTCTTTGTAGTCGTCTCTGGCATGAGCTCCTCTACTTTCTTTTCTGTTATCTGCAGATTTCATAGTAACCATAGCTTGTTGAAGTAAATTTTGAAGTTCTAGAGTTTCTAAAAGGTCTGTATTCCAAATTAATGATTTGTCTTTAGTTCCTATGTGATTAAATTCGTTTACTACTTTTTCAATTTCTTTATTACCTTTCTTTAGTCCCTCTCCCGTTCTAAATACAGCACAATAAGATTGCATAGTTTTCTGCATTTTTAACCTAATATCAGAAACCGAAACCTCTCCTTTAGAAAACCTGATGTTATTAAATCTATCTAGACATTGCTCCTCAGAATTTTTTTGTTTTGGAGGTAATTTTCCATTTTCTTTAAATTCATTTGAGATGTGTTTTGCAACACTTCTACCAAAAACAACTAAGTCCAATAACGAATTAGATCCAAGTCTATTTGCACCATGAACTGAAACACAAGCTGCCTCTCCTATTGCATAAAGGTTAGGAACAATAATATCATTTTTACCATCTAAGTTTGTTACAACTTCACCTGTATATTTTGCTGGGATACCTCCCATATTATAATGACAAGTTGGTATTACCGGAATTGGTTCCTTAGTCACATCTACTCCGGCGAAAATTTTAGCTGTCTCGGAAATACCGGGTAATCTATCATTTATAACTTTAGGATCTAAATGATTAAGATGAAGATGGATATGATCAGACTGATCACCTACTCCTCTTCCTTCATTAATTTCTATAGTCATTGATCTAGCTACTACATCTCTAGAGGCTAAGTCTTTTGCATTTGGGGCATATCTTTCCATAAACCTTTCGCCCTCTGAATTAGTTAAATAACCTCCTTCTCCTCTAGTGCCTTCAGTAATTAAACAACCTGCTCCATATATTCCTGTGGGATGAAACTGAACAAATTCCATATCTTGTAAAGGAACACCTCCTCTTAATGCCATTGCATTTCCATCTCCTGTACATGTGTGTGCAGATGTTGCTGAAAAATAAACTCTTCCATACCCGCCTGTTGCGAGAATTACTTTATGAGCATTAAACTTGTGAATACTACCGTCTTCCAAACACCAAGCCATAACTCCCCTACATCCATTTTCTCCATCCATTATTAAATCCAAAGCTATATACTCTATAAAAAATTCAGCTCTGTTTTTAATAGACTGTTGATACAAAGTATGCAGTATAGCATGACCTGTCCTGTCTGCTGCAGAACAAGTTCTGTTAGCTGGAGGTCCGTCTCCAAATTCAGTAGTCATTCCTCCAAATGGCCTTTGATAAATTTTACCTTCTGGCGTTCTTGAAAATGGTACTCCATAATGCTCAAGCTCAACTACTGCAGGTATTGCTTCTCTGCACATATATTCAATAGCATCTTGATCTCCAAGCCAGTCAGACCCCTTTACAGTATCATACATATGCCAATGCCATTTATCTTCTCCCATATTACCTAGGGCTGCGCTTATTCCTCCCTGAGCAGCTACTGTATGACTTCTAGTCGGGAAAACTTTAGTAATGCATGCAACCTTAAGATCATTTTCAACTAACCCTAGTGTAGCTCTTAATCCAGCGCCACCTGCTCCTACAACTACTACATCATAATTATGTTCTATTATTTTATAAGCTTTTTTCATTTAACCACCCAAATTATTATATACGCATAGTCCCAAAGAAAGTGAAGCTATGAGTAAAGCGATAATACTTATTATAACTATTAAATATTTTTTAACTATACTATTATGAATATAGTCTTCTATTATGACAGTCAATCCCAGTTTAAAGTGAAAAGCTGAAATAATAAAAAAAAGCGCTATTAAATAGAGGTTTAGAGAACTATTAATCCAAGACAATTTATCCGAGAAGCTAAGCTGTATAAATTTGGGTAGTTTTAAGAGCACCCATATTGTAATTGGTATTAAGAGCACTGCGGTGACTTTTTGAAACAACCAATGATTTAGTCCTGACTCTAAATTATTTTTTTTATTACTATTTGACATAACTAAAAAATCCAAAGCAATATATTCATTAAAAGAGCGCAAAATATAGTTATGTAACCTGTTATATAAACATTTTTAATTTCAAATCCATACCCTAGGTCCCAAGTCAAATGTCTAATTCCATTACAAAAATGATAACAAATTGAAAAAAAATATAAAAATACAAATGTTTTTCCTAATAAACTAGTTATAAAAAAGTCAATATAATTATAAAAACCTTCTCCGATAAAAAGAGCCAAGATATATACAAATATAATGATTGTCCCTATCGTTTGAAAAAAACCTGAAATACGATGAGATATAGACATTATTGATGTTATCTGAGGTTTATATACAGTTAAATGTGGAGACAAAGGTTGCTTTTTATTATTCATTGGTACTCATTATTTTTTTTTTAATTAAAGATTCTCCTATTTGTACTGAATTTAATGCAGCACCTTTAAGTAGGTTATCAGCAACTACCCATAAATTAAATATATTATTTTTATAAATATCTTTTCTTACCCTAGATACATATACCCAATCTTCTCCTTCACTATCTATGGGGGTATGATAATCAGAATTAGAATATTTTATTCCTTCTGCATTTTGTAAAGCCCTTTCAAGATCTTCAATACTCATATCCTTTTCTAATTCAATGTAAATCGATTCTGCATGTCCCATATATGATGGTACTCTCACGCATGTAGCGTTAACATTAATATTTTTATCTAATATTTTATTAGTTTCATTTACCATTTTCATTTCTTCTTTAGTAAATTTATTATCAGTAAAGATGTCTATCTGAGGAATTACATTATATGCAATCTGCTTTGGAAAACTTTTACATACTATTTGATCTTTACTAAAATAACTTTTAGATTGTTCGGTTAATTCATTCATTGCTTGTTGTCCTGCCCCTGAAACAGATTGGTAAGTTGAAACAATTTAATATTTTTTTTTAAACTTTTGACAGCATCATTAGTTACACAACAAGAGTTAAAAATCATAACATCTTTTTTTTTATCATCCCTTATAAAACTATTTATTTTATTACTTTCCCAAGAATTTAATCTGCAACCCATGGTAATCACATTATTGAACTTATGCAAAATTATACTCTCCTAAATATGATACTTCAGCCATACCAATTATTTCTAATTCGTTTTCTTTGATATTAACTTTTACTGAACCAATTGGTAGAGATATTTTTATAGATTCAGAACATTTTTTATTAATAAAGCTTGCATAACTTGCAGCTAAAATACCTGACCCACATGAAAGCGTTTTCCCAGCTCCTCTCTCCCAAAACTTTAACTTTAAAGATGTTGGTGATAAAATCTCTACAATTTCGACATTAACTCCTTTAACAAATGCCTCATGTGTTTCAATACTTTTTCCAACTTTATCTAGATTTATAAGATCTAAAGATTTTGCAAAGAATACTATATGAGGGTTTCCCATATTAATGACATGTCCTTCTTTTAAAAGCGGGTCAATTTTTTCAAGATTAATGATTTTTTTATAATTTTTTTTAATAATATTTTTTAAATTTTGTTCAGGTATTGACATCTTTACACAAATTTCATTATTTTTTTCTAGGCTAGCATTTAATAAGGTTGAGTTTGTTTCTATACATATTTCTGTTTTTTTTGTGCCTACCATCAGCAATGAAGCAACGCATCTAGCTGCATTCCCACACATTTCTGCTTCAGAGCCATCATTGTTATAAATTCTCATGAAAGCATCATATTCATTACTTTTTTCAATTAAAATGAGTTGGTCACATCCAATACCTATTCTTCTATTAGCTATTTTTTTTATAAATGTTATATCTTTTTTAAAATTCTGCTTAATATTGTCAATAATGACAAAATCATTACCGTTTCCATGCATTTTTACAAAAGGTGTTTTCATGTTAGTATATGTTTTTATTGACTTTATTATAGCAAAAGCGTAACTATAATAAATTTTTATTTAATATGCAAAATGAATTTATAAATAATGTTTAGCAATTTTTCAGATAGAGTTTTAAAAACATTTGACGGACTATTAAGCAGGGGAGTATTAACTGAAAATGATGTTAACTCTGCAATGAGAGAAATTAGAGTAGCATTGCTTGAGGCTGATGTTCCTCTTAATATTGCTAAAGACTTTGTTGAAAAAGTAAAGAAAAAAGCCGTAGGAGAAAAGTTATTTAAATCAGTTAAGCCTGGTGACTTAGTTGTAAAGATAGTTCATGATACTTTAGTAGAATTACTATCTTTTAATTTAAAGGATGAGGACTTTGATTTACTGCTTAATAAAAGTCCAAGTATAATATTAATGGTGGGACTACAGGGAAGTGGTAAAACTACAACTGCAGCCAAGCTTGCAAATCTTCTTAAACTTAAAAAGAAGAAAGTTTTGCTATCTTCGTTAGACATTTCTAGACCTGCAGCTATTGAACAGTTAAATCAACTTTCTCAGGGAATATCTGTTGATTACATGGATAATAATCCAAATAATGAGGTTTCTGAATTAATCGAAAAAACTATGGAACAAGCTAAGGCTTCGTCGACAGATGTTATTATATTTGATACTGCAGGAAGAACAAATATCGATGAGGCATTACTTAATGAATTAAGAAATATCTTTAAGTTAACTAAGCCAACTGAAACTTTATTAGTTACAGATGCCATGATAGGACAAGAGTCTATTAATGTTGCTAAAGCATTTTCTGAATATGTTGATATAACAGGTGTGGTTTTAACTAGAGTTGATGGTGATGCTAAGGGTGGTGTTGCACTTAGTATGTCTAGTACAACAGGTAAACCTATTAAATTTTTAGGAGTTGGAGAAAAAGTAGAACAAATAGAAGTTTTTTCTGCTAAAAGAATAGCAGGAAGAATACTTGATATGGGCGATATAGTCGGTATGGTCGAAAAGGCAGAACAAGAGTTTGACGAAAAAGAAGCAGAAGTTATGGCTAACAAATTAGCAAAAGGTAATTTTGATCTAGAAGACTTTAAGAAGCAGATATATCAAATGCAAAAACTAGGAGGCATAAAAGGTATTTTATCTATGTTACCAGGGGTAAGAAAAGCAAAAAAAGCGTTAGAAAATAGTAATCTTGAAGACAAAACTTTTTTAAGAATGTGTGCAATAATATCTTCTATGACTAAAAAAGAGAAAAAAAACCCAAAGATAATAAATGGATCCCGTAAAAAAAGGATTGCAAATGGCTCGGGAGTCGATATACAAGATGTAAACAGATTATTAAAACAATTTAAAAATATGCAAATTATGATGAAAAAAATGAATAAACATGGTATGAGTGGCTTAGAAAAGATGATGGGAAATAATTTTAATAGTAGTAGTTTAGAAAGTATTTACAGTAATTTAAAGAGGTAAGAATGACAGTAAGAATAAGATTAAGCAGGCATGGAGCAAAAAAAAGACCCTATTATAGAATAGTGGTTGCTGATGTTAGAGCTCCTAGAGATGGACGCTTTATTGAGAGAGTTGGTAGTTTTGATCCATTAAAAGACAAATCAGATGAATCTAGACTTAATCTACAATTAGATAGAATTAAGCATTGGTTAAGTACTGGTGCTCAACCTAGTGACAGGGTACAACAGTTTCTATCAGATGCAGGATTGATGGAGCCAATCAAAAGGAATAACCCAAACAAAGCCAAACCTAAGAAAAAGGCTCAGGAAAGAATAAAAGCTAAAGAGGAAGCTCTCAACAAAAAAGAAGAAGAAGCAAAAGCAGCAGAAGCTAAACCTGCAGAACCAGCAGCAGAAGCTAAACCTGCAGAACCAGCAGCAGAAGCTAAAGAAGATAAATAATATTCTTATACTGCTTAAAACATCTTTATTTTTTATTAAAAAATGAGAAGTGAAAAAGTAACTATTGGAAAAATAGTTTCTCCTCATGGAGTGAAGGGTCTTTTTAAGGTTTTAGTTTATAGCGAGAATGAAGATTCTTTTTTTTCACATAAAAGCTATTTCAAAGTAAAAAATAAAAAAATAGATATCATTAAAAAATTTAATAAAGGAAATTTTATAGTTTGTGAAAGTGCAACAATACAAAGCAGAGAGCAAGTCAATGAAATTATAAATGAAGATATAGTGATTTCAGCAACAGATCTAAAAAAAAATTATAATAATAAAAATGAATTTTTTCATAGGGACTTGATTGGATGTAAAGTTATAAATTTTAATTCAGAAGACATTGGAAATGTAAAGGCAGTACATAATTTTGGTGCAGGAGATTTATTAGAATTAGATGGAAAGTATCCCTATATGATAAGATTTGAACAAGTTAAAAAAGAAAATATAAACTTAAAGAAAAGTATAATAAAAGTTGATCTGAAATATTAGAGAGCAATAAAATGTATAAAATAAATATAATTACTGCTTTTCCAGAAATTTTTCCTGGCTCCCTAGATGTATCAATATTGGCTAAAGCGAGAAAAAAAAAAATTTGGGACTTAAATATAGTAGATCTAAAAAAATATTCCTCACAAAATAAAAGTATGGACGACAAACCTTTTGGAGGAGGTCCTGGTATGGTTATTAGAGCCGATGTATTACAAAATGCATATGAAAAAGCTAAAATATTTTTTGAAGATTACAATTTTGAAAATGTTGAAAAAATTATGTTGACTCCTGACGGTGAAGAATTTAATCACAGTATAGCTGAAGCACTTACTAAAAAAAAAGGTTTGTTAATAATTTGTGGAAGATATGAGGGGGTTGATGAAAGATTCATAGAGTATAATAACTTGAGAAAAATTTCTATTGGGAAATATGTATTATGTGGAGGAGAATCTGCAGCTTCAGTAATTAGTGAAGCGGTATTAAGATTACTTCCTAATGTTTTAGGTAATGAAAAAAGCAAATTAGAAGAGAGTTTTGTGAATGGCATGTTGGAATATCCTCATTATACTAAACCAAGAGTTTGGAATAATTTATCAGTGCCTGAAGTATTATTATCCGGAAACCACAAAGAAATTAGAAAATGGAGAAGTGAGAAAGCCTTATACCTAACCAAGAAGGTAATGAAAAAAAATAAAAAAAATGATAGCTAATTTTTATTTTTTGTATAAATTTATATATTTTAAAGGTAAATGATGAATATTATTAAAGATATAGAAGCTGAACAAATATCAGAAATAATCAAGAAAAGAGATGTACCTGATTTTAAATCTGGAGATGCTGTTAGAGTTAATGTTTTTGTTACTGAAGGTAATAAAGAGAGGGTTCAGGCATTTGAAGGCATATGTATAGCTAGGTCCAATAGAGGATTTAATTCAACTTTTACGGTAAGAAAAGTGTCTCATGGAGAAGGAGTAGAAAGAGTTTTTCCACTTTACTCTCCTATGCTAGAAAGCATTAAACTTATAAGAAGAGGCAAGGTAAAGCGTTCAAAGCTTTATTATTTAAGGCAAAGGTCTGGAAAGTCAGCTAGAATTGCTGAAAAAAAAGACTTCATAAAAAAGAAGCCGCAAGCATCTAAGGTAGTAGAAGCTCCAGCTTCTAGTGAGGAAGTAAAAGAAGAAAGCAAATAATGGATACCCCAAAAACACTTTTTGATAAGATTTGGGGTGATCATGTAATTAACCAGACCAATAAAAATCAATATTTATTGTATATAGACAGACACTTAGTTCATGAAGTTACTAGTCCTCAGGCTTTTGAAGGATTAAAATTAAATAAGAGAAAAGTAAGGAAGCCCGAACTCACACTTGGAGTGGCAGATCATAATGTTCCAACGACTTTAAGAGATCAAGGTATAAACTCTATAAAAGATAAGATAGCAAAATTACAGGTTGAAACATTAGAAAAAAATTTAAGTGAAAATAATATAAAATATATTCCACTGACATCTAAAAATCAGGGGATTGTTCATATAATAGGTCCAGAACAAGGTTTTACCATTCCTGGAACTACTATTGTATGTGGAGACTCTCATACATCAACGCACGGAGCTTTTGGATCCTTAGCTTTTGGTATTGGAACATCCGAAGTTGAACATGTTTTAGCTACGCAAACATTAGTGCAAACTAAGCCAAAGAATATGAGAATAATCATTAATGGAAAACTTAAAAAAAATGTAACATCTAAAGATATAATTTTAAAAGTTATAAGCGAAATAGGTACAGCTGCAGGAACAGGACATGTTATCGAATTTTCTGGTTCAACTATATTAGATATGACTATGGAAGAAAGAATGACCTTATGTAACATGTCTATTGAGGCAGGGGCAAAAGCAGGACTTATTGCCCCTGATAACAAAACTTTTGATTATCTTTATGGACTTCCTTTTGCGCCCAAGGAAAAAAATTGGGAATTAGCTATTGAATATTGGAAAAAATTAGTTACTGACAAAGGAGCCATTTTTGATCAAGAGTTTTCCTTCAACATTGAAGAATTGAAACCTTTTGTAACCTGGGGAACGAGTCCTGAGAATGGAATTGCTATCAATGAAAAGATACCAGATCCAAAACAGTATAATAATTTGGAAAAAAGACAATCTATAGAAAAATCTTTAAATTATATGGGGCTAAAAGCAGGAGATAGTTTAAAAGATATCAGCATTCAAAAAGTATTCATAGGCTCTTGTACTAATGGAAGGATTGAAGACCTTAGAGCTGCAGCTAACTATATTCAAGGCAAAAAAGTTTCTCATAATGTTCAAGCATTAGTAGTTCCGGGGTCGGGTTTAGTAAAAAAGCAAGCTGAATCTGAAGGTATCAAAGAAATTTTTTTAGAAGCTGGTTTTGAGTGGAGAGATCCCGGCTGTTCAATGTGTCTTGGTATGAACCCAGATCAGTTGGCTT
The DNA here is from genome assembly GCA_902614225.1 of Rhodospirillaceae bacterium. Lineage (GTDB taxonomy): Bacteria > Pseudomonadota > Alphaproteobacteria > TMED109 > TMED109 > TMED131. The sequence continues at coordinate 7,935 of CACMKJ010000021.1, read as the reverse complement.
CTGGAGAAAGGTGTGCCTCTACTTCTAATAGAAACTTTGAAGGTAGGCAGGGCAGAGGAGGAAGAACTCACTTAGTAAGTCCTATTACAGCTGCAGCAAGTGCAATTAAAGGATTTTTTGTAGATGTAACCGAAGAGAGTTTATGAAAAAATTTACAGTTTTAAAAGGTATTGCTGCTTTTATGCCAGATATAAATATAGATACAGATGCTATTATTCCAAAACAATTTCTTAAAACAATACATAGAAAAGGATTGGGAAAAAGTTTGTTTTATAATGAGCGTTACACTGAAGGATATAATAAAAATGTAGATTTTATTTTAAACAAAGACCCTTGGTCAAATAGTAGTATTATTATTGCAGGGGAAAACTTTGGATGTGGATCTTCTAGAGAACATGCTCCTTGGGCCTTATTAGATTTTGGTATACAATGTATCATTTCAAATTCTTTTGCTGATATATTTTTTAATAATTCCGTTAAGAATGGCTTATTACTTATTAAATTAAATAAAAATGAAATACAAAAATTAAGTGAATTAGCAATGAAAAAAGAAAGCTTTACTGTGGATTTAATAAATCAAAAAATATTAGTTAAAAATAATGAGATTAATTTTAATGTTGACCCAATTATTAAAGATAGATTAATCCATGGCTATGATGACATAGAAATTACTTTAAAAAATAAACAATTAATAGTTGATTATGAAAACAACAAAAATAAATTTCATATTTGGAAGAATATAGTTTATGAAAAACAGTGAAGGTAAAATTTTATTATTACCTGGAGATGGTATTGGCCCTGAGGTAAATAAGGCTTTGAAAGATGTAATTAATTCTGCTGATGCTAATACTGCCATTAATATAGAGGTTGAAGAAGATCTTGTAGGAGGAGCATCGTACGATAAAAATAATACCCCATTGACAGATGATGTGTTAAAAAAAGCTGTATCTGCTGATGCAGTAATTTTAGGGTCTGTTGGTGGTTATCAGTATGATAACTTACCATTTGAAGTAAAGCCTGAACGAGCATTATTAAAATTAAGAAAAGAATTAGATTTATACGCTAATATAAGACCAGCAAAAGTTTTTGATGCTTTAAAAGATGCCTCATCTTTAAAAAGCGACATAGTAGAGGGAATGGATATAATAGTGTTAAGAGAGCTCACAGGAGGAATTTATTTTGGAGAGCCAAGAGGAATTAGAAAGTTACCAGATGGCCAAAGGGAAGGCATAAATACAGAGGTATATACCACTAATGAGATTGTTAGATTAGGTAAAGTTGGTTTTGAGATTGCTGAGCAAAGGAAAAAAATAGTACATTCGGTAGAAAAAGCAAACGTAATGGAGTCGGGAATACTCTGGAGAGAAGAAATAATGAAGTTACATAATGAAAAATATAAACATATAGACTTATCTAATATGTATGCTGATAATTGTGCTATGCAATTAGTAAAACAGCCAAAACAATTTGATGTGATCATAACAGGAAATCTATTTGGAGATATTTTATCTGATATATCTGCAGAACTTACTGGTTCACTGGGTATGTTACCTTCAGCAAGTCTAGGAGATGAGGTTAATGGTAAGAGAAAAGCTTTGTATGAACCTGTGCACGGAAGTGCGCCAGATATAGCAGGAAAAAATATTGCTAATCCAATTGCTATGATTTTATCTTTTGCGATGTTCTTAAAGTTATCTCTTAAAAATAATAAAGTATCTGAATTAATAGAGTCTTCTGTTGAAAATGTTTTAGGAAAAGGTTATAGAACAAAAGATATAATGCAATCTGGTAAGAATTTAGTTACTACATCAGATATGGGATCTCTGATAAGTAAAGAAATAAAAAATTTATCTAGAAGCTTTTAAAATGACATACAATATAGCGATAATTGGAGCAACTGGAGCAGTAGGACATAAACTGTTATCAACAATCTTAGATAGAAAGTTTCCAACTAATGAAATTTATTTATTAGCTTCAAAAAACTCTGCAGGAAAAAAAATTACTCATAATAATAAAGAGTTTATGGTTGAAGATTTAGATAGTTTTAACTTTTCAAAAGTTGATATAGCATTTTTTTCTGCTGGTGCTTCAGTATCTTCAAAATATGCTTTATTAGCAGAGGAAAGTAATTGTTATGTTATAGATAATACTTCTTTTTTTCGAATGCATGACGATATACCTTTAGTAGTTCCAGAAGTTAATGAAGAAGATATAGATACTTCTAATAGAAAAATTATTGCTAATCCAAACTGTTCAACTATTCAAATGTTGGTAGCTTTATTTCCTATACACAAAATCAATAAAATAAAAAAAATAATTGTTTCAACTTACCAATCTGTTTCAGGGGCAGGACAACAAGCAATGAATGAATTAACCGAACAATCTAAAAGTTATTTTAGTAAAGATCAAATAGTATGTAAAAGTTTTCCAAAGCAGATTGCATATAATGTAATTCCTCAGATAGACATCTTTACTGATAATAAATTTACTAAAGAAGAAATGAAAATGGTAAATGAAACTAATAAAATATTAGATAAAAATATTAATGTTAACGCTACATGCGTGAGAGTACCATCATATATGGGACATGCAGAATCGATTTACATTGAATTAGAAAAGGATATGAGTATTGAAGATCTTGAAAGGGCTTTACAAAATGCAGAAGGAATAAAATATTCTAATTCTGATTATCATACCCCCATAGATAGTGAAGGAGAAGATTGGGTATATGTATCTAGGGTAAGAAAAGATATTTATAAAAATAATATATTTAATTTATGGGTAGTTGCTGATAACCTACTTAAAGGTGCTGCATTAAATTCAGTACAAATAGGAGAATCTTTAATTAAAAAAAAAATAATGAGTACCAATGAATAATAAAAAGCAACCTTTGTCTCCACATTTAACTGTATATAAACCTCAGATAACATCAATAATGTCTATATCTCATCGTATTTCAGGTTTTTTTCAAACGATAGGGACAATCATTATATTTGTATATATCTTGGCTCTTTTTATCGGAGAAGGTTTTTATAATTATATTGACTTTTTTATAACTAGTTTATTAGGAAAAACATTTGTATTTTTATATTTTTTTTCAATTTGTTATCATTTTTGTAATGGAATTAGACATTTGACTTGGGACCTAGGGTATGGATTTGAAATTAAAAATGTTTATATAACAGGTTACATAACTATATTTTGCGCTCTTTTAATGAATATATTGCTTTGGATTTTTTAGTTATGTCAAATAGTAATAAAAAAAATAATTTAGAGTCAGGACTAAATCATTGGTTGTTTCAAAAAGTCACCGCAGTGCTCTTAATACCAATTACAATATGGGTGCTCTTAAAACTACCCAAATTTATACAGCTTAGCTTCTCGGATAAATTGTCTTGGATTAATAGTTCTCTAAACCTCTATTTAATAGCGCTTTTTTTTATTATTTCAGCTTTTCACTTTAAACTGGGATTGACTGTCATAATAGAAGACTATATTCATAATAGTATAGTTAAAAAATATTTAATAGTTATAATAAGTATTATCGCTTTACTCATAGCTTCACTTTCTTTGGGACTATGCGTATATAATAATTTGGGTGGTTAAATGAAAAAAGCTTATAAAATAATAGAACATAATTATGATGTAGTAGTTGTAGGAGCAGGTGGCGCTGGATTAAGAGCTACACTAGGGTTAGTTGAAAATGATCTTAAGGTTGCATGCATTACTAAAGTTTTCCCGACTAGAAGTCATACAGTAGCTGCTCAGGGAGGAATAAGCGCAGCCCTAGGTAATATGGGAGAAGATAAATGGCATTGGCATATGTATGATACTGTAAAGGGGTCTGACTGGCTTGGAGATCAAGATGCTATTGAATATATGTGCAGAGAAGCAATACCTGCAGTAGTTGAGCTTGAGCATTATGGAGTACCATTTTCAAGAACGCCAGAAGGTAAAATTTATCAAAGGCCATTTGGAGGAATGACTACTGAATTTGGAGACGGACCTCCAGCTAACAGAACTTGTTCTGCAGCAGACAGGACAGGTCATGCTATACTGCATACTTTGTATCAACAGTCTATTAAAAACAGAGCTGAATTTTTTATAGAGTATATAGCTTTGGATTTAATAATGGATGGAGAAAATGGATGTAGGGGAGTTATGGCTTGGTGTTTGGAAGACGGTAGTATTCACAAGTTTAATGCTCATAAAGTAATTCTCGCAACAGGCGGGTATGGAAGAGTTTATTTTTCAGCAACATCTGCACACACATGTACAGGAGATGGAAATGCAATGGCATTAAGAGGAGGTGTTCCTTTACAAGATATGGAATTTGTTCAGTTTCATCCCACAGGAATATATGGAGCAGGTTGTTTAATTACTGAAGGCACTAGAGGAGAAGGAGGTTATTTAACTAATTCAGAGGGCGAAAGGTTTATGGAAAGATATGCCCCAAATGCAAAAGACTTAGCCTCTAGAGATGTAGTAGCTAGATCAATGACTATAGAAATTAATGAAGGAAGAGGAGTAGGTGATCAGTCTGATCATATCCATCTTCATCTTAATCATTTAGATCCTAAAGTTATAAATGATAGATTACCCGGTATTTCCGAGACAGCTAAAATTTTCGCCGGAGTAGATGTGACTAAGGAACCAATTCCGGTAATACCAACTTGTCATTATAATATGGGAGGTATCCCAGCAAAATATACAGGTGAAGTTGTAACAAACTTAGATGGTAAAAATGATATTATTGTTCCTAACCTTTATGCAATAGGAGAGGCAGCTTGTGTTTCAGTTCATGGTGCAAATAGACTTGGATCTAATTCGTTATTGGACTTAGTTGTTTTTGGTAGAAGTGTTGCAAAACACATCTCAAATGAATTTAAAGAAAATGGAAAATTACCTCCAAAACAAAAAAATTCTGAGGAGCAATGTCTAGATAGATTTAATAACATCAGGTTTTCTAAAGGAGAGGTTTCGGTTTCTGATATTAGGTTAAAAATGCAGAAAACTATGCAATCTTATTGTGCTGTATTTAGAACGGGAGAGGGACTAAAGAAAGGTAATAAAGAAATTGAAAAAGTAGTAAACGAATTTAATCACATAGGAACTAAAGACAAATCATTAATTTGGAATACAGACCTTTTAGAAACTCTAGAACTTCAAAATTTACTTCAACAAGCTATGGTTACTATGAAATCTGCAGATAACAGAAAAGAAAGTAGAGGAGCTCATGCCAGAGACGACTACAAAGAAAGGAACGATGATGATTGGTTGTTTCATACTTTAGCATGGTTGGAGGATAATGATATTAAAATGGGAAGCAGACCTGTTACCTTGAGAGCTATGTCTAATGAGGTTCAATCTTTTCCACCAAAGGCAAGAGTTTACTAATGGTTGAATTATTATTACCCAAAAATTCCAAAGTTGTAAAAGGTGACCACTATAGTGAAGAAGGGTCTAAAAAAAATTTAAAAACTTTTTTGATTTATAGGTATGATCCAGATAAATCTGAACAACCTAGAATAGACAGATATGATGTAGATCTCAGTAATACAGGCCCAATGATTCTAGACGCTTTAATTAAGATTAAAAATGATATTGATCCTTCCATTACGTTCAGAAGATCATGCAGAGAAGGTGTATGTGGAAGCTGTTCTATGAACATAGATGGCACTAACACATTAGCTTGTACTAAATATGTAAATGATGTTAAAGGTGATGTAAAAATTTTTCCATTACCTCATATGCCAGTTATAAAAGATTTAGTTCCTGACTTAAAAGATATTTACAAACAATACAGCTCCATAGAACCTTGGCTTAAAACTTCTGAAAAACCTGAAAGGGAAATTAAACAGTCACCTGAGGAAAGAAAAGAGTTAGATGGATTATATGAATGTATTATGTGTTTTTGCTGCTCTACCAGTTGTCCTAGCTATTGGTGGAATGGAGATAAATACCTAGGTCCAGCAGTATTACTTCAAGCCTGGAGGTGGATAGCTGACAGCAGAGATGAAGCTACTCAAGAAAGATTAGATAGTCTAGAAGACTCTTTCAAGTTGTATAGGTGTCATACCATAATGAATTGTACAAAAACCTGCCCAAAAGGCTTAAACCCTGCTAAAGCAATAGCTAAAATTAAAAAAAAGATATTGGCTAAAACTTGATAGGTTTTTTTTACCTAGTATTTGGTATTTCTTTACTATATTTTAGTGGCGATTGGCTTGTAGATGGGTCTACTTCCTTGGCTAGGCATATGAAAGTAAAGCCTTTTGTAATTGCTTTAACATTAGTAGCATTTGGAACTTCAGCTCCTGAATTAGCAATTTCTGTACACTCTGCACTTAAAGGCTATGAAGGAATAACCCTTGGGAATATAGTCGGATCTAATATTGCTAATGTATTATTTGCTCTTCCATTAGCATTTTTAATTAAGATTCCTAAAAAGTGTGATCTTAAAAATATTGATCACTTTTATCTTTTAATTTCAACTTTCATCTATATTTTTATAATTCTTTTTGTTGGTAGTTTTAATAAAATTTCTGGTTTGTTGATGCTACTTTTGTTGCTTTCTTACTTAGCACTTATACTATATGAAGCGTCAAAAGGTTTAAGAAATATTGATACTGAAGATATAGAGAAAAACGTAAGTTTTAAAAAATCAATATTATTTTCAATATTAGGTTTAGTAGGAATAATAATGGGAGCCCAAGTTTTAGTTAAAGGTGCAGTTATAACAGCAAGTTCATTTGGAGTATCAGAAACTATCATAGGATTAACAGTTGTAGCATTAGGTACATCCATTCCAGAAGTGGTAACTTCTATGGTTGCTGCCTATAGAGGTCAAATTGGTTTTGTATTAGGAGCAATATTAGGATCAAATCTTTTTAACTTATTAGCTATTACAGGAATAGCTTCAATAATTACGGCAATAAATACCAGTAATGTTTTAGATAAGATTGATATTTATTATCTAATTTTTTCTACAATTATATTCATTTTAATATCTTCATTATTGAAGTATCTAAATAAAAAATTAATTTTTGTTGTATTGATTTCTTATTTTATTTATGTAGTATTTATCTATTTAAGAATGGTATAAGAAATTTATGGATTTAATAAAACATTATATTAACGGTGAGGATATAGAAGGAGGTAGTAGACAAGGAGATGTTTATAACCCAGCTATAGGTGAAGTTATATCTAAGGTTACATTAGGTGATTTAGCGGTAGTAAATAATGCTATTGAAAGTTCTAAGAAAGTATTAGAAAAGTGGAGATATACTACACCTGCAAAAAGAGCTTCTATAATGTTTAATTATAAAAAGTTACTTGAAGATAATTCAGCTAGAATAGCAGAGATGGTATCTAAAGAACATGGAAAAACAATTGAAGATGCTAAGGGATCATTGCAAAGAGGTATCGAAGTAGTAGAGTATGCTTGTGGTATACCTAACCTTTTAAAAGGGGAATATTCTAATCAAGTTGGATCAGGAATTGATACATTTTCAATGAAGCAGGAACTTGGTATTTGTGCGGGTATAACTCCATTTAATTTTCCAGTTATGATTCCTTTATGGATGTTTCCTCTTGCAACAGCATGCGGTAATGCATTTATTTTAAAACCATCAGAGAGAGATCCTTCAAGCTCTATAGAATTAGTAAGGTTATTTGAAGAAGCAGGAGCACCTCCGGGTTTAGTTAATGTTGTAAATGGAGACAAAGAAGTAGTTGATGCATTAATTGAGCACAGAGAAGTCAAGGCAATTAGCTTTGTAGGTTCAAGTAAAGTAGCTTCATATATTTATCAAAAGTCCGCAAGTTATAACAAAAGGGTTCAAGCATTAGGAAGTGCAAAGAATCATATGCTAGTCATGCCAGACGCTGATATTGAACAAGCGTCAGATGCTTTAATAGGGGCTGCATTTGGCT
>CACMKJ010000020.1 GCA_902614225.1 Rhodospirillaceae bacterium | reverse complement strand
ACCAAATACTGCTAATTCAGTAAGTGATGTTGATCCCAACCTGTTAGCACCAAATAGGCCTCCCATAGCCTGCCCAGCAGCAAATAGTCCTTTTATAAATATTGGTTCATATTGATTTTCTGCAGAATGAATAACTCTTGTGTATTCATCAACTCTAATACCTCCCATACTATAATGTGCGCTAGGTCTTACTTCCCATGGAATTTCTGCTTTACCAGCTTCTTTACCTAAAGCTTGCCTTGCATTGTTGTAAGCACTTGGCAAAGCACCTTTTAAATATTTCATAAAATATTTTCCAGATTTTGGAGCAGAAATATTTTTTGTCATATCTAAAAAAGCTCCACCATTTGGACTGCCTCTTCCATCTTCAACAGCTCTCATTATTGCTTCTGAACATTCTGCTCTTGTTCTTAAATAGACACTATCTAAAATTACTTTATTATTTTTATCTCTTAATACTCCTAAAAAACTTGCTGTAGAAGGTTCTCCAGCTAATAAGCCTTCATATGAAGGCGGTGATGCTAAACAAAAAGGTAAAAATTGAATTTGTTCCATATCTAATAAATCAGCACCTGCTTTAATTCCTAAAGCATAACTGTCTCCTGTGTTTCCCCTCATAGTATCAGTTTTAGGAAAGTAAAGTGAAGATAGCCCACCAGATGCTATTATTACAGAAGGTGCCTTAATAAACATTATCTTTCCTCTTGCAGCATCATAAACTATACCTCCTAATACATTGACATCTTTACCTTTATTTCCTTCAGTTTCTTCTTTTACTACCTCTAGAAACCAGCAATCTTCAAAATATTCTACATTTTTATATTTTATAATAGTATCCCAGTTAGTGTGTCCAAAAGCTATTCCACTATTTTTATGTCCTACTGACCTTGATTTGTTATGCCCTCCCATTGCGATTGCTAATGTCTTTGGTTTATTTTTTTCTTTATTAATAGATGGCCTTAAACCATTGGTTCTTAACCTATCATAAGCATCCTTACTATCCTCTGCAAAAGCTGTTGCAATTTTTTTATCTGGCAAATCAGCACCAGCTAATTTGATATTTTCTGAGAGAATTTCCTCTGTATCTGTATTATCTCCGGACTGTCTTACAGTAATAACGCCTTCACAAATTTTAGTGTCCGATGAACTCATAGGATCTTTTGAAATAACTATAACTTTTAAACCCTCTTCAGCTGCAGCTTGCACTGCTTGGCTCCCTGTTCCACCTGACCCTATGACTATAACATCGCAATCTAAATACTCTATATTATTTGAATTCATATATTAATACTAATACAAATTTAAAAAAAAATTAATAAATTATTTTTTGTTTTAATTTGTGTTATGTTTACTTAATGAAAAGAAGAGAATTCATAATAAATACATTGTTATTAGCTTTAAGTGGCAATAGCTTTTCTAATATTATAAGAGCTAAAAATACAGAATTAAATGAAGGACTTAGCCCTATAAAAAAAATTATATATGGTACTAATGACTCTATTCCCACAATTGGAATGGGGACCTGGTTAACATTTGATGTTGGACATAATACTAGAAAAATTTTAGAAAGAACTAAAGTTTTAGAGTCATTTTTTAATTATGGAGGAGCACTAATTGATTCTTCTCCCATGTACGGTACTTCAGAAAGAGTAATTGGAAAATGCTTATCAAATATTGAAAAAGAATATAATTTATTTTCAGCCACAAAGGTTTGGACGCCAAATACCTGGCATGGTGTTAAGCAATTAGAAAATTCAGAAAAACTTTGGAAAGTTAAAAATTTAGAACTTATGCAAGTACATAATCTAGTAAACTATGAAAGTCATTTGGAAAATTTATTCCAGTTTAAGAATGAAGGTAGGATCAAATATGTAGGAATTACTACATCTCATGGCTGGAGACATGAGAAAACTATAAAGATTATGGAAAAGTATGATATAGACTTTGTTCAATTTACTTATAATATTGTTGATAGAGAGGCAGAAAGTTACTTACTGCCATTAGCTCGTGAAAAAAAAATATCTGTTATTGCTAATAGACCTTTTCAAGGAGGAAATTTATTTAATTTAGTTAAAAATAAACCATTACCTGATTGGGCTGTAAATTATTCTATAAACACATGGGCTAACTTTTTTTTAAAATATATTATTTCCCATGATTCGGTTACATGTGCTATTCCTGCAACTTCTAATACCGCACATATGCAACAAAACATGCAAGCAATGTATGGTCATTATCCAGATGCGACACTAAGAAATATGATGGAAAAATATTTTGAAATTATTTAATTTTTTTTAAAAATCTAAAATACTAAAATTATTTTTAAGCCAATTTTTACGACTTTTATACTCAGGACAAAAATTAGAGACTTTTTCCCAAAACAATTTAGAATGATTAAAATGAATTATATGACATAATTCGTGTATGACTACATAATCTATTATTTGTTTAGGCATTAAAATTATCTTCCAATTAAAAGATATGTGTTTTTTATTATCACAGCTTCCTAATCTTCTTTTAAATGAACGGACAGAAAAACCATTATACTTTAAATTAATTTTTTTTGAGTAGTAATTTAATCTCTCTTCTAATAACAAATAGCATCTTAGTCTATACCAACGCTCTAAGGTATTTTTAACATTAATATTTTTTCTTTTATAAAGTATTTCTAAATTATCATTTTTAAATATTACCTCATTGCTTAAACCTTTTTTAATATTTATTTTATATTTTTTACCAAGGTATAAGGCTTCTCTATTAATAAAATTATTTTTATATTGCTTACTATTTTTTAATATTGTATTACTTATCCATTCTTTTTTTCTTTCTAACAAACTTAAAATATAATCTTCTTTTATAAAGTTTGGGGTATTTACTAATATTTTATTTTTATCTATTCGGATAGAAATTGTTTTTTTTCTTTTTGTTACTTTAATATTAACAGGATGTGATATTCCAGAATTCTCGCATTTGAATTCTAAAGTTTTATTTGTTAATATCTTTTTTCTAAATATACTTGTAAGCACTAACCAGTTCATTTAATTTTTAAAAAAATTAAAATAAGAATTTAATAAAAAAATTAATAAAGTTATGGATAGGCAGCATAAAAAAACAGTGATGTAAAAATTTGTTTTTTCAATTAAAATAGGAAACAAAACAAACATTGGTATCGTAGGTATAAGGAACTTTAAAGTACTAAATACATATTCAGATATTTCTTTTTTTTCTATGCCTTCATAATACATCCAAAATATGCATAATAAAGTCACAATAGGCATCGCTGTAATTAGTGCAGCTAATTTTAAATTAAACTTTGCAGTTTCAGTGATTATTACTACTATTATGCCAGTTATAACTACTTTAAAAATATAATAACTCATATTAATTATTACAAATTGACATCTACTACTATTCTTCCAAAAGTTTTATTTTCAAGCATATTTTTAGCAACTTGATCTACATCATCCAAGCTTATAACCTGTGTCATTTTTGTTAAATGTTCCAGATTTAAATCCTTTTCTAACCTCATCCATGCTTCTTTTCTACCTTCTATTGAATGATAAACACTATCTACACCAAGTAGAGAAACTGCTCTCAATATAAAAGGCATCACAGTGGAAGGAAAATCAAAACCCTGAGCTAAGCCACATGCTGCGACTACTCCTCCATATTTTGTAGAAGCACAAATATTTGCTAAGGTATGGCTTCCTACTGAATCAATCGCCCCCGCCCATATTTCTTTTCCTAACGGTCGGCTTTTCTCAGATAACTCAGATCTATTGATAATTTTTTTTGCACCTAATGAATTGATATAATCTTTAAATTCTTCTCTACCAGATGATGCGCAAACTTCATATCCAAGCTTACTCAATAATGAAATCGCAACACTTCCTACTCCTCCACTAGCACCTGTTACTAAAATTTCTCCTTTGTCTGGAGTAACTCCTTGTTTTTCTAGTGCCAAAACACATAACATCGCAGTATAGCCTGCTGTACCTATAGCCATAGCTTGTTTTTCTGTGAGTTTTTCTGGTAGTTTTACTAGCCACTCTCCTTTAACTCTAGCTTTTTGAGCCAATCCACCCCAATATTTTTCTCCAACACCAAAACCATTCAATATTACTTTATCTCCTGTTTTAAAACTATCATTGTTACTTTCTTCTACCACGCCAGCAAAGTCTATGCCGGGGACCATAGGATAATTTTTTATTATAGGTGAAGAAGAAGTTATTGCTAATGCATCCTTATAATTTATGGTTGAGAAACTTACTTTGACCAAAACATCGCCTTCTGGAAGATCTGATATATTAAGATCGTCAACAGATACTGATGCATCTGCATCATCTTGTTTTTTTAAGACTAAAGCTTTGAACATTTTTACTCCTTATAATAAAATTATAAATAAACTTTAAACTATGGACCATGCCAATCTATTGGACAAATTTCTGCCGATTTATTATCAAAATCCCATACTCTTCCATAGTCTCTTACTCTTGACCTTTTCCCTTTTGCAACTATCACCTCTGGGCCCATCCAATATGTTGTATTAGTTATTTTTACTGGATTATCTCTATTATCGCCGTCAATCATTTCAATATGACCTTGTATTTTTCTTCCTATACTTAATATACGACTTTTACCTTCACGTAAAATTTCAACTGATGTTTTTTCCGCTCCTATGATTTCTGACACCAAAGCAGTAAATAATCCAGTAGTTCCTCCAGCTCCTCCGGAAAAAATACTTAGTAAACCATTATAAGCTTTTTCATTTGCCTTTTCATCAATGTATGCGGCTACCTTCCAGTTTCCTTCTCCCATTCTACCTGGTATATCAACTAATAAGCCAACATTTAGGTTACTCAAACTCTCACCTTCATAATGTCCTTCATCAATTATAATACCCATCCAAGCATAACAATGTCCCTCAGTTGGTGGATGTGCACCTAGTGAAACTACACAAGGACAAAATACATCACATGAGCAATTTAATATAAGCTCACCTTTGACTTTCCAATCAGTTGGTTTTGGTTCTGGTCTTTGCATTATAAAATTTTTACAAGTTATTTAATATAAAATATATAGCAATAAGCAAAATAAGTATACCTAATGGTTTTTTTATTAATTTTCCTATTTCGGGTATTTTCTCTAAAATAACTATAAAAGTTATCAACCCCATCCAAATAAAATTCATGTACCCCATGATAAAAGCTAGGCTCATAAATCCCCAGCAACAGACAACACAAAAAAAGCCTAGCCCTAAACCCATTTTTATTCCTCCTATAAAACCAGATCTCCATTTTTTCATAAAATATATAAAAGGTGAGGCACAAACCCTATGGCAATAATTTTTAATTTGTGTAAATTGAAAAGAACCTACAGCTATTAGAAGAAATACGGTTATCCAATTTGATTTTAAAATTCCTTGATTATTTAAAAACTGCCACTTTTGTAAAAAGGTTTGTAATATTGATATGTTTAAAGAAAAAAATATCCAAATAAAAATATATCCAATTAAAATACCTATCCAGCCTTTCCATGAACCTTCATAACTTTTAATTAAATCCTGATATGTTATAAAAGTAGGTATCATCGCTGGAAGCATCATAGCCACCATCATTATAGACCACATAGGTAGTAACATTGTAAAGGTTGCTATTGAACTCATATCCATTGATTTCATGTTCATAGACATAATATTTTTCCCAAGTAAATCCAAGCCCATAGATACAGACATATTATAAATATATACCCAAGATGCAATTATTATTAAAAAAAAACTTATCCAAAAACCTGATTTTAAAAAACTTAATTTCATAACAACATTATCTATCAAATTTTCGTATTTCAGTAATTAATTTAGAAACCCACTCACCCAGAATTGGAATAAATTGAATTTGGGATAAAGCAAATGTTAATATAGAAACTAATATAGTAGCTCCTATAATCCAGCCTAGTCCAGAAGCTAATCCTTTTAAAAAACTCATAAATAAAATTTTCTTTGTTGAGTTATATATTTTAAAAATATTATTATTATTTAAACTTTTGATAGCTTCACTTAATTTATTTATCTCATGATCTTTTTTTTCTAGTATATTATTTTTTTTTACCATTTATAGACTTTATTTTTTTATCATCTCACGATCAATGGCTCTAGGTCTATTTAAGAAAACATTCAATTTTTCCTTATCAAGAGGATCATTGCCAGCTAATAATAATTCTATGTGTTCCATTTGATCATTACCCCAAAACAAATTATCATTAATGATGAAAGAAGGTACTCCAAAAACTCCCTTTTCAATAGCCATATTTGTCTCTTCAATTAATAGTTTCTTAATTTCTGGTTTTAAGATATGTCTGCTAAAGCTAAGACCATCTAAAGATTCTTTCTCTAGTATAGTAACTAAAGTAGAAATATCTCCTAAATCATTACCATTTGACCAACCTTTATTAAATATTGTATCTATTACTTTTGTTTGATCTTTTCCACTTACTTCTTTTAATGACATTCTAAGAGCTGGTAAAGGGTTAAAAGGATGTTTTTTAGGTGGGTTATATTTGAACCCATTAATCGTAGCGTATCGAATACAATACTGATAAAGCCAATTTCGTTTTGATGGAATTTCAGCAGGACCTAATTGTCCCCATTTATCTAATAATTTTCCGAATACTACCGGATGGCATTCAATTTTATAATTATATTTTTTAGCTAAAAGAGGAAGTTTACGCCATGAAAAATACGCAAAAGGAGATATAAAGTCAAAATAAAAATGAATTATTTTACTCATTTATTAACTAGTTTTAAAAATTTTTCATATAATTTATCACTTACTGTACATTTTTGTATTGTAAAACCAACATCTTCTAAGTAATTAGTAGCATATGTGCATTTAGTTCCAATCCACAACTCTTTATGAGGAACAGTAGAGTCTACAATTTCAGCATACCCCACACCTGACTGCATATTACTGCTACTTCTTTTGAGAACTGACCAAGTCTTGTAACCATTTTTATCTGTGAACTCACACATTATATTCAAATTTATTTCATAACTTGGCATTTTTTTTACAGTACCTAAACACTTGTTAATTCCATAATTTCCTAGATTATTTTCCCAGGACCCCTCACTTGTGAAACTAGAGAAATTTATTCCATTTTTTAAATTCAAGGTTTTCTCCTCAGCTTTAAAATGAGTTTTACTAATAATTTCTTTAGTATCTTCGCTAATACTGTAGTTATAAAATAATAAAAAAGAAATTAAAATTAAAATAAATTGCATAATTAACCTTTCTAAACATTTTTATTGTTAATGATTTTTTTATTTTTTAAATATATTATGCTCATCTTTGGTAAGTTTACATATTAATTTAAAAACTCCTCCTCCTTCTATTAATTGTGCTTCATAAGGACATTTTTTGCCTCAAATATGTTATATTTACTTTTTCCTACTCCTGCTTTAATAAAAGATTGTCTTTTCAGAAACATCCAAAACTTTCCCTGTTTATATGATCATTTACCTCAAAATATCCGTCTAAAGTTATTTCTTGATTGCCATTAATAAACTACAATACCAAAAATTTCATCATACTATAATTACCAAAATTATCTTCCCACTTACCAGTTGTATTATATGTTTCATATTTGGAAGAGTCAGAAAAAAAGATTACATCATCTTCAACTGTAATTCTTGGATACCAATTGAATTTATATTCATAAAAATCTTTAAAGTATAAATTTAATACCATTATAGATTTCATAAAAAGTAAAAATAAGTATTTCATTTATTTTTCCCATTAATTTTACTTTCATAAAAATTTCTTAAGTTAGGATCCTCTTCTAAAGAACGTTTGAACCATTTCAAGAAAACTTTTTCCATTTTTTCTGGTTTAACACCTAATTGCACCATAGCGATTCCTCCATTTACCGACTCACTATACTCAACAATAGAATTAAATTTAAACCTAAAAAAACTAATTCCTGAAACTACTACTTTTTTTCCATAATATTCGGGAATTTTAGATGTAAATGTAAACATATATTTAGCATATCCTTTATCTTCTCTAAACATATGATCACTCATTTCCCAGAAAAAATTTTCTGCATCTCTGTGAAAGTAGTTATTAAGCATTAATTTTATATTTTTTTTTCCTTTAAAGGATCCATATATATAGTCATGATACACACCATTATCTGCAAAAAGGTTAGCAAGACTTTCTCCATCATTATTACAAACACTCTGAGTTAATTCATATGTTAATTTTTTAAACATTTTTTTTTATTACTCTATTCATATTCTATTAAATATTACTTCTAAAACCCTTTATGAGATTTGATTTCATTTTTACTTAGAAATAACTTGAAAGTCCTGTCTGAACTATTTAGCAATTTAATGCATTTATGACTTCCAAAAATTTTGTAATTTATGTCTTGTAAGTTCATTAATTTATAATACTGTTTTCTCTGTGAATTGATAAATACTTTAATTGATATTTTACTTTATTTCGCACTTATTTTTTGCATGAAATGAATCTTTAATATAACTAATGGCATATATGCATTCTACTCCAATGAATTCTATATATTTTCCTTCCGCATCTATATAAGTATTTGAACCTATTCCTGCTTGTTGTTGTGAACCTGTTCTACTTCCTTTAGTCCAAAATTTTTCATACTCTTGGTCTTCAAACTCGCAAAAATATAATATATCTGTAATTATTTTATTTTTATTTTCTAATAACCCTGAACCTTGACACTTTCCTCTTCCGTAGTTGCCCAAACTATCACTCCACGTTCCTTTAGTTTTAAAATTTATTAATTCTCCTTTTTTTCCAAGTATCATTTTTTCCTGTTCTATGTATCCTCTAAAATCAAAAGAAAAAGAATTTGAATAAGAAATTTTATTTATACAAAATAATAAAATAACAAATACAAAGTATTTCATTTATTTTCTCCATATTCTTTAAAGTATAAATTTGATACCGTAATAATTTTAATAAGCAGTAAAAATAAATATTTCATTAATCTCTTATTTCATTTGCTACTTTTTGAAAAATCTTTTCCATCTTTTCAGTAATTCTGCACTTACTTTTAGTAAAATTAATTTCATCCATATATTTTATTGCATATGTACACTTCATACCTATAAATAACTCTCTGTTAGGTAAAGTAGTATCTACGATTTCATATACACCAACTCCACTGTCTAGTGGTCCTGACCTTTTAAATAATGACCATGTTTTGTATTGATTTTTATCTATACTTTCACACATGTTATTAAGTTCCATATTATTATTGGAGAGGAAACGAACCACTCCCATACATTTAATTCTTCCATAATTTCCAAAGTTATTAGTCCAAGTGCCTTCACTACTAAAACTTGAAAACTTTCCTTCTTTATATAAATCAAAAGATTTTATTGTGGTTTTACTAGAACCTGTAATGTTAAGTTCTTTTTCAGTATCGTTACTTTTTAAAGTTGAGATAAAGCTAAAGCATAAAATTGTTAATAAGATTTTAATCATATATTATTCCCACTCTATTAAACATACCCTCTCAAACCCTTTGTGAGAGTGGATTTCATTTTTACTTGGAAGTAACTTGGAAGTCCAGTCCAAATTATTCAGCAATTTCATGCACTTACGACTTCTAAAAAAATTTTTAAATCCATTATTTAATTCCATAAGATGATAATACTATATTCTATGTAAAGAGTTAAACTAATTTCCTAAGTCTTGAGCAGGTGATACCTTTTATTCTTTTAAAAAAATGAAAAACTCATATATATATGTATATAATTAAATATAATAAATCTTTAAGGAGTTTAAAATGAAACTTTTTATTAAATCATTTCTTTTTTTCTTTTTGATTTCAAGAATGTATTCTGCAGAATTAACCTTTACATGTCATGGTGTAGATAGATTTCCAGTATTTGACCAAATTGATGATCAGAATACTTTTATGACTTATACAAATGAATTTCAATGCACAACAAATACTTCTATGATCATATTTGGCACTGCTAATGGTGTTGTTGAAACATTAAATGGAAAACAATTAGAAAATATTGTTAGTAGAAACACAGATAGATACGGTAATATTGGTTATTTGAGGTCTGTACCCGCAGATATGAAACACTACAGGGAAAATAATGAAAATATAACTGGTTCCTCAATCAATAGTTGGGAATTTATAGGAGGAACAGGTCCATTTGCAGATTTAAAAGGTATAATTATGACTGGTGCTTATTTGCAACTAGGGCAGAATAGGAATGGTTCCTATAATTTTATTTGGAAAGCAAAAGCAACTGGTGTTCCTGATAAAATAATTGAAAAAATTAATAACTATAAAGGAAAAGAAGAATAAAAAATTCAATAGAGGGTACTGAAGTTTTACTCTGCTGCCCTTATATTTGGTGTCATATTTTTAATGCTCTCACTGTCTCACAAATTTGAACTATTTTCAGTGAATTGGTAATCCTTTGAAAGTCAAAGTGAATTTGGGTTTTTGGTGCCGGTGGCAAGATTTGAACTTGCGACCTTGGGATTATGATTCCCCGGCACAATGTAAGAATCGCCTGTTTTCTAGGGTTTATTTTAAGAGTGTAAAAAAAAGTGTAAAAAAACTGTGTAAAAAAAAATTATTATTTCTGACCCGATTTTTCCAAATCTTGAGCAGGGGATTAATATATTTTTTTTTCTGGTATAACCCCTCTTACACCACCTGTTGGATTATTTGTATCATTTTCTCTTCTAGGAATAACATGTATGTGACAATGAAAAATAGTTTGCCCTGCATCTTTACCTATATTAATACCTATATTAAATCCTGATATTTTATGATCAGTTTTTTCTAAATCTACTTTTAACTCTTTAAGAACTATGCTTAATTCTTTCAATTCTTCATCATAAAGGTCAAAGTAACTTTCAACATGTCTTTTTGGAATTACCAAGGAATGTAGATACGTAACTGGATATAGATCTCTTATGATATTAAACAGTTCATAACTTTTAATAATTCTTTCCTCAGGTAAATTACAAAAAATACATGATTTCAAAATACTTCTCCGTTAACAGTATTAGGTTCCCATTTTGTTGGTATGATAGACACTGCATTATTATAAAACTTTTGCAAAAAGTTCTTCCTCTCTAAAGCAGTGCTTCCTGTCTGATTTTTTATAGTTTCTCTTAATGGATGGTGACTCTCTATGTACCAATTATTTCTTTTATTTAATAAGTATAAATATTTTAATATAGGAATTTTTTCAAATTTTCCTGCGGTTCCTCTATTACAGTTTTTACATGATAAAACTAAATTCCAAACTTGATCAACATTATATAATTTGAATTTTTTTAATATATCAGGGAAAAAATGATCAACATCACAAGAATTTTCAAAATTTCTTTCTATTTTAATATCATTAAAACAGTAAAAACATTTTCCTTTTTGATATCCATTTAATGCTTCTCTAGAAGAAGTCACATCAATTCTTTTATTTCTTTTATTTATTGTAAATAATAATTCATCATTTACATCAAAACTAATCTCAATTAATTTAGGATTAATATCTAAAGAAATTGCTGTTTCCCATAATCTCCATCTAGAATTTACTTCAAGTGAAAAGTTATTTTTATCATTATTTTCTAATAGTTTATAAAAGTTATCAGTAACTTTAATTGCCTTTTCTTTTTTCATACTTTCATAAAATAAAGGAACTTGGTCACCAGCAACATTATGAAATGCTTCAATAACGTAATTGAATCCATTTTTAATAGAAGATTCATGTAATTGCTCATCATTAATTTGGCGTTTATTATACTTTCTGCAATCCTCTAAAAATGTATTTGAGATTCCTGTATGTTGTTTATTATTTTTTTTAAGATGATCACAAATACTTAAAGCATAATTTAATGCTATATCTTCAACTTTAACTAATGAGTTATTAAGTTTTGTTTCTAATAAAGTTTTTGCCCAAGCAAACTTATATGAAGCAGTATTCTTTCCTAGTAATATTATTGCTCGCCAATAAGTTTCTAAAGAAGGGTTTGTATCTATAAAACTATCTTTTTCCATATGTAAATCAATTAAAACTGAATATGATGAGTAAGTGTTTCATAATAATGTACCATCTTTATATGTGCTTTGACTTATAGTTTGACCATTCTTATCATACCTAATGAATTCCCCATGTCTTTTTCCATTTTTATAGTTTTCTATTGTTCTTAATTTTCCATTCTCATGATAACTTAATACTTCACCAGTTTTTCCACTTATAACTACACCATCACGATTATATTCTATCATTTCACCTATCAAGATACCCTTTTTAAAACTTCCTTTGTTTTTAATTTTACCAGCAATGTAGTATTTACATTCACCTTCCCTTAGTCCTTCTTTATAATGTTCTTCTATATCAAGTATACCTGCTCTATTGTACTTTAAATATTCTCCATCTAATTTATCATCTTTATAGTAGGTTTTGATATATAATGGTCCGTTAGCATGATATTCCACATACTGACCATTCTTTTTTCCATCTTTATAAAAAGTTTCAACATGTATTTTTTTTTCATACTTTTGCCCTTTATAAGGTTCCTCTTCTTTACTTGCACTAAATAATTCTTCATCAGAGAAATATGAATTTACTTTACCCTCAAATTTACCTTCTATTACTTTTGCATTATGTTTTCCTGTAATCTCTCCAGTGAATAATTCTCTTGTCTTTGTATATACAAGTCCCTCAATAATAAAAACTGTATGTTCTTGCCCATCTCTCTTAAAGACTACTGTATCAACTTGACCCTTAAAGGTTTTATTCATCTTCATCTAACTCTATCTCTCCAGCATCGTTGATAGGAACTCCTAATGTACTTTCAAACTGGTCTGAAATACCTCTTCTCCATTTTTCTAATGGAACAGATCTTATAAACTCATCATACTCTTCCATTAATTCAAGGGTTCCCCAGTCAGCAACATATTTAATTTGCTCAAGACTTCTTAATCTTTTTGCTCTATTTGAATGAAATGACCCTCCTAATACAAAAGGTTCTGGTACTTTTAAATCTTTAGTCTCCTTACCAAGTTTCAAGAATTCAATTTTATGTTTTGGTAATGCCTTATCAACTATATCCATTTGTTTATTAAGAAGTCCTGACCATTCTATTAATATTTTTCCATCTTCACAAACATATTTGACTAAATCAAAAAATATCTTATCTTTTTTCTGTGCTCTTTCTTTTTCGTGTTGAATCCTTGCTTTCGCATATTCATATGATTTTATTTGTTCTTTACTTAAAACTTCTTCTTTTAGTCTTTTGTGAATTATTGCTTTAATTTGCGTATATTGTCTTAATAGTTTAGAACTTAAAACATCTTCTGCACTTACTACTGTACGATAGTGTTTTAAATCCTCAAAGAATTTTTCTTCTGCTTTTCTATAAATTTCATTATATTTTTCGTCTTGCATAAATTTATATTATACTAAATTTATTTAATTTGTATTAATAAGGAGAGATACTTTTGCCAAATGATAAGGAAATTGATTTTTTGTATAAGATGTTTATCAAAATCGAAGACTCAAGTTTTTTAACAAAGTCAAAGAAATACCATTTATTTAAAAATCTTATGTCACACGTTGATTGGTGCTACAGAGTAACAGGTATTACAGAGGCAGCATTAAATATCTTTCATAAGAATAGTTTTTCTAAACCAAAAGGAATGATCCACAGAGGACACATACAAGACTTAAATAAAACTTATAAACATTTATTAAAATTAAAAGATGAAAAGAAATTAAATAAGGAAAGTTGGTGGAAATATTTTTGGTCTAAAGATAAAACCTTATTAATGACTAAAGAAGAAAATAGTAATAAAAAAAGCAAAAAGGTTTCCAAGATTATTAATATTAACTATAAAAAGGGATTATTTAGAGATACTGGAAATATTGGATATATTTACAAAAAAACTGAAAAGGAGTTTTTAAAAAATCTCTATCAACAAAAGTGATCAATAATATAATCTGGTATGCTATCTAACATTTATAATTTTCTGTTTTATCGTATATCTCCTTTCCCTCCTTATAAACGATTTTTGCTTTTAACTTTCCACTTTCACAGTAATGGTACCAAACTCCAACCTGCTTACCATAATCATATTCTCCAGTTTGATACTTTGAACCATTTTCATAATACCTTATATAAGGACCGTGAAATTTATCATTTTTATACTTTACCCTTTCCCAAATACTTCCATCCTCATGTAAACTAATAACATTGCCTTCTGCCTTACCATTAATATAATTTACTTTTTGCATGATTTTTCCACTTTGGTAAAATCTTATAAAAGGTCCAGTTCTTTTTCCCTTTTTATATAAACCCTTTTCATTAACTGTACCGTTTAACCGATAAGTAACAATTTCTCCATCCCTAATTCCTTTCTTATAGGAAACTCTTCTCATTAATTGTCCCTCATCAAAATAAAAAATGTAATTACCATGCAATAATCCATTTTTATAATCCGTAGAAATAATAACATTTCCTTGTTCATTTAAGGTTTGAATGGTGCCTGTAAAGGGAGTATTGGAAAATTTTTTATATACCAACTCATCTCTTGTAACAAAATCGTCAGAATTAATGATTTCAGGTAATGCATTTTTTATAAAAAAAGTGAATAGAAAAAATAGTGCTAAGTACTTTATCATAATGCTTAATTATACTTAAAATAAAATATGTTGTCCCGATTTTTCGTGCCGATTTTTTAGTGTAAAGAAGTGTAAAGAAAAAGAGATTTATTTTTTTATTTTTTGAAAACTCTGTAAGTCAAGGTGAATAAGGATTTGTGGTGGCGGTGGCAAGATTTGAACTTGCGACCTTGGGATTATGATTCCCCTGCTCAAAATAATAGAGCAGAATTTTATACTTATGAGAAGCAATAGGGTCAATTCTATGAATCTAACTTTGAATCTAAGGACTTCAAAACATCAGAAAACTAACTTTTTTGAACCTACTTTGAATGTTAGTTTTTTCCTAAAACCCATACTCACTAAAGGTTTAAAAATTTGGGACTACTCCCACTCTATAATACATACCCTCTCAAACCCTTTGTGAGAGTGGATTTCATTTTTACTTGGAAGTAACTTGGAAGTCCAGTCCAAATTATTCAGCAATTTCAAACACTTACGACTTCTAAAAAAATTGTTAAATCCATTATTTAAATATATAAAATGATAGTACTATATTCTCTATAAAGAGTTAACCTAACTTCAAATCTTGAGCAAAGGATTTTGGGTATTATGCTTCAAGACCTTCTTTTATTTTAAGAAAAAACAATTAGTCTTATTCATTTACTTTCAATTTTTCTCCATTTTAAAGTATCTAAGGAGAAACTTAAATTTTTTGGTGTAAGGTTTCTGACATTTGCAACTATTTCAAAAATATTTTTTACCTTCTTTTTATTTTTTTGATAAGTCTTAAAGTGATTTATTTTATTTGTAAAATTATCTTTTGCAATAATTGAAGGAGAATATAATTTTTGTTGAAGAGTTAAGGAAAATAGTAACTGGTCTCTTAACTTAAAAATATTATAATTTTTCCACCATTGTTTTGAAAACCCTCTATTTAACGTAGAGTCTCTTCTCCATATACAATATAAGTGAGGACATAAATGAGTATTGTAGTCATAATTATATTTTTCAAATAATTTTATAATTTTTTTAAAATCTTTTTGTTTTATTACAGATATTAAATACCAATCTATTAATTCATCCAAGAATGACTTGCGTGATGGATGTTTTAAAACTACAAAATCTGATTTGTCAAATATTTGTTTACACTTATCTACAAAATTTTTTTTCATCAACCTATTGCTGTCTATATAAACTGTTGTTTCATTCGGAAAAAATTTAAAATAGTTGATTTTATATTGCCTAGATTGAACAAGACTGTTTCTATTCCTGTTTACTTTAATGTATTCCCATTTACCAACTTTATTAATTTCTCCTGAATAAAAACATACGTATTTAACATTTTTGTGAAAAAAATGTTTATCTGACATAATATCGTATTGGTTCGTATTGACTGTATAAATTATCATATTAAAAAAAATAATATTTATAAATAATTTTGAATAAAATCATTTATTTATTACAAAAACATTACCCATTAATAATTTTTTAATTAAATAATGCCCTTAAAAAGAATTTAAATAATCAGTTGTTCAATTTTCCTAAAAAAGTAAACCTAGTTGTCATTTTTTTTTAATATAAAAGTAATAAGTGTATATTGTGTTGTTACTTTATCTCCTCCCGGTCATAAAATAACAACACACAAAAATAAACTCAAATAAAATACAAACTGAATATATTGAGTAAGTGTTTAATATTAACCTTAATATAAAAAATACCTCTGCTATCCTTACATTCCTTAATTATTAAACAAGAACACACAAAATCTTAATTTTTAGTGAAGTATGCATTCCTTGTGAGTCAAGGTGACTGTGCATATATGGTGGCGGTGGCAGGATTTGAACTTGCGACCTTGGATTATGATTTGCCTACTCCATTTTTCTGCATTTAGTGATTTAACTTCCAAGTGAGTTGGTTTACTTGGAGGTTATTTTTTTCACTTAAGTTATTGTTTTTACTAAACTTAGATTCCTCATGCATCATTCTGTGCAATTGCACACGCACTTGATATGTAACTTGGAAGTTATCCTCATAAAACCCCTGATTTCTAAAGTTTTTTTATACTATTTTTGTTATTTGGAAGTAATATTTATGTTATAAAACCCCAGAAAACTAGGTTTTTTAAAAACTCTGCTATTCCCACTCTATAGTTTTATTCTCTGAAACCCAATGTGAGTAAAGGTTTCATTTTTACTTGGTAACAACTTGGTAACTTATAATCTAAAGTTAGTATTATTAAAAATCTCATAAGAGTTTTTCCCATTAAATAGTTTTTTAAAATCTTTCCAATATAATTTTTTATCAGCATCTAAATAATTTTTACATTCTGGTCTATTTTCAAATAAATCTACTACAGTTAATTCTATTTTTCTTTCTTTTCCATATTCTGCAAAATACTCTTCATCTTTTTTTATTTCATCCCTATAACATCTTTCTCTTTCATGAAAATCCCATAAATCATATTCTTCAGATTTTGAATTCCAACTACAATTCCTAGGAAGTTCTGTAGAAACATAATTACTTCCCTCACAGTGCCATCTATTATTAAGAGCACAATTTGTTAGCAGTAATATCACAAAAATTATTGATAAATATTTCATAATTCCTCTTAAGTTATTGTTTTTATTGACTTTTTTATCTATTCCTGATTCTATAGTAGCATACTGCTTAAAGTATTACTCACATTGCTTTTTAGCACATATGAGAATGTTTTGGTCAACTTTTTGCTATTATTCATCATTTATTTACTCGCTATTTTGTTCTCATTACTTTAGTTGCAGTACCTCTGCAAATCCAATCACACTAACAGAAAGAGTATACTATGAGAGAAATTAAAAATGTAGCAATTTATTGTAGAACATCATTAATTAAAAGTGATATCTCAAGACAGGTGTTCGAACTCAAAGCATTAGCAGAATTTAATAAATGGCAGATTGTAGAAGTTTATACTGATGAAGGTTTCAGCAGAACAACTTCTAGAAGACCAGGTCTCGATAGATTGATACAAGATGCAGTTACTAGAAAATTTGATACAGTTCTGACACTAGAATTATCTAGATTGGGCAGTTCTCTAAAACATTTAATTGATGTAGTAGATTTCTTTAAAAAACATAATATCAATTTATTCATAAAAAATCAGAATATTGATACTAGCACTATAACTGGTTATTTTTTCTTCAGCATTTTAACTTCAGTATCACAATTTGAAAAAGACTTATTATCAGAAAGAGTGAAAAGTAAACTTCAGATGCTAAAACAAAAAGGGATAAAACTTGGTCGTCCAACAAAAGTAAATGATGCATTAAAACAAAAAGTAATTGAATTAGATAAGTCTGGTGTTTCTTATAATAAAATTGCTAAGCAATTAAAGATTGGTGTTCAAACTGCTTGTAAAATATTAAAAGAAGAAGACAGTAAACTATGTAGCAAAGTTGCTAAAAAGTTTGCAGACACAACTCTAAATTATTAGCACTGATGAACTTTAACGATGCAAATGCATATTGTATCAATAAAATCATTAACAGTTATAGATTCATAATCTAAATTTATCTAATATTATCTATAATTTAAATAAGATATAAACTTTTCTTTACTCATCTGTTCTATTCGCAATGCATATCCATTTTTTTCAATAGACACATAAAAATAATGATTATCTTGAACTGTATCTTCATATGCTTCATAAGAACTCCAATTAGAAAAGATTATTTTATTCTTACTGTAATCTATAGATGCATATCCTACATTAGAATTTTCTAATACCTCAAAAATATCTTGTGTAAAAAAAGAACTTATTTCTTTAAATCTTGTAAATCTTACTTCTATACTATTTCTTTCTTGCAAAGGAAAATTAAACATTTCTAATTGGCATCTTTCTATTTTAGCAAGTGTCTCATCATTAAATATTATAAGAACATCAAGATGCTTTCCTACCCTATTACAATCTCTATAAATGAAAACCTTATTATTTTTTTCAGCATGAATTTTATTTTTTACTTCATCATTAACTTCTTTAAATTTGTGATTTTTATGTGAACAAGCAGAAAGTATTAGTATGCATATGATGAGTATGTGTTTCACTAGTTACTCGAATACATTTAAATTAAATTTATCTTTTCTGTAAGTATATAAAAAATCTTCTTTATTAACTTTTTGAACTAAAATATCTTTACCTCTATTTTTTACAGTCACGATAAAATAATAACTATGTAAAAAAGTTTTCTCAAAACTTAATATATTATTTTCATATTTCATATTCCCATATAATTTTTTATTTGCCCAAATTTTTAATTGATTATCTCCTAATCTTTTTATGAAGTCATTTTTAACATAACTAAGTTTAATAGGTCCAGTAACAGGCATGAGCATAGAACTTATCTCTTGAATTTTTGAAAACCTTGCAGAAAAAATAAATTTATTAGGATTTTCAGCATATATGGGAGCAGGTGTAAAATCGTCATCAGGCATTTCCATATAAGTCATTTGACAGTTTTTTAAATTTTTAATTTCTTTAAAGTTTATGAATAGTCTTGTATTTACTCCTAGACCCAATAATTGACACGTTCTATATACATATATTTCAATATTTTCTTCTTCTGATATCCTTTGCAAAATTTCATCATTTTTTTTCGATTTAAAAGATTTAGCAATCTTCTCTGTTACGGATTGATTGTTTGAATTTGATGTATTTTTAGTTGTTACACACCCTGATAATATTAAAGAAATAAAACTTAATATGATGAGTATGTGTTTCATATAATCATAATAACCTATTTAAAGTAGATTGAAAATATTACTTGGGTTAAACTAATTAATATGATTTATTGGGTTCTAATAATAAGTGTTTTATCTAACTCTTGGGAATTTGAACAAGGTGTCACACAATTTGCATATAAAAGTAAAGATGCTTGTGAAAAAGAGATTGAAGTTATGCACAGTCGTGCAATAAGAGATAATCGAGGTGAAGTTTATTTCAAAAAAATTAGTGCAATAGGAGTTTCTGAAGAAACATTAGTAGTTAATACTGGTAAAAATAACATTTTATATTATTGTTCATCAACTGCAATAAAGGATTGATGATATTTCATACTTTATTGCGATAATAGTCGTACGGTATTTCTGGTTTATCTTCTTTTTCTCTTTCGTGCTTCAACTTGAGGACCTCCAAAGCAGTCTTGAGATTTGAAATCTCTTGTTTTAAAGATAATATTTCTTGCTCATATTCTAATGAAGTTTTTGAATTCATTTATTATTGTCTTTTACTGTTTTTGCAAAAGTTTCAAGAAAATCAGAAAAATCTCTGATGACGACAGCATCTACTTTAGCAGTAATATATTCAATGAATTTAAATATTTCATATATGTAAGTTTCGTTATAGATGCGGTAATCGTGTAGCATTTTAATCATATGTTTTTTTTGTCTATCTACATCAAAATATTTTGATTGAATTTCATCAGTAGTCTTTGAATTCATTATTTGACGGATAGCATCTAAATCATTATTTGGGGCAGAACTTTTTCTTTTTACTTCTGCTGAAGTCTTTTCTTTTTCTTCTCTTAATTTTCTTTGACGAATTGCTTCAGCACGAATTTGCTCAAGATTTCTGGGAATTAGTTGTTGTCTTTGCATAGTTTACTCTCTTTTATTTC
>CACMKJ010000019.1 GCA_902614225.1 Rhodospirillaceae bacterium | reverse complement strand
TTTTTCCTACTAAACTTATATCATCCATTACAATATCCCTGATTTGATATTCAGAGGACCTTGAAAATAGTCTAACTAAACTTTTTTGTTCGGCTTTGGAGAGGACCTCTCCATTCATCACTAAACTCATATCATTTAAAACATTATAAATAGAGTCTCTAGTTATTTTACGCCACCTC
The DNA here is from genome assembly GCA_902614225.1 of Rhodospirillaceae bacterium. Lineage (GTDB taxonomy): Bacteria > Pseudomonadota > Alphaproteobacteria > TMED109 > TMED109 > TMED131. The sequence goes on along the minus strand of CACMKJ010000019.1, from coordinate 22,346 downwards.
GCTGAAGATATTACTTTTTTATCATTTGTTGACTCAGGATCAATTAACTTTTTGTCTAAGGTAACATTAAAAGTTATCGTTGTAGTTGTAAAACCAGTAATACCTCTCAAAACTATAGAGCCAAGTAATATTGTCAAAAACATTATAGTTAAGGCAATAGCTAACCTACCAATTAATATAAATCTTTTTTCTTTATTATATCGCTTAGTAATTAATTTATCTCTTTGATTTTCTAATAAATCTATATTAGTCATATTTCTCTCTATATTTTTTTACTACCCTTAGTGCATAAATATTTAACATTAAAGTTATAGCGAATAATGTCATACCTAAAGCAAAAGCTGCCATTGTTTTAGTGCTGTCAAACTCATGATCTCCTACTAATAATGTAACTATTTGCACTGTAACAGTAGTAACTGAATCTAAAGGGTTTGCTGTTAGTTTAGCAGATAAACCAGCTGCCATTACAACTATCATTGTTTCTCCAATAGCCCTTGATATAGCTAGCATGAAGGCAGCAACAATTCCTGGAAGAGCTGCAGGAATAATTACTTTTTTTATAGTTTCAGATTTGGTAGCTCCTACACCAAAAGAAGCTTCTCTTAAACTTTGTGGAACTGAATTTATTACATCATCTGATAATGAAGAGATGAAGGGAATTATCATTATGCCCATTACAAGGCCAGCTGCTAGTGCACTTTCTGAGGAGGCTGCTAATCCAAATGATTCGCTAGTTCTTCTTATAAATGGACCCACTACAAGGGCAGCAAAAAAACCGTACACAACTGTAGGTACACCTGCTAATACCTCTATAGTCGGTTTAATAATTTTTCTAGTATTCTTAGAAGCATATTCCGATAAATATATAGCTGAAAAAAGACCAACCGGTCCAGCCAAAGCCATAGCTATTAGAGTGATAAGGAATGTACCTGCAAATACAGGTACAGCTCCAAATGAACCTTCTGCTGCAACCTGCCCCTCTCTTAATGCCATTTGTGGAGACCATAATAAACCAAAGAAATATTCAAATATGGTCACATCTTGAAAAAATTTACTGGTTTCTACCACTAATGAAAGTATTATTCCTACAGTAGTCATAATAGCAATTATTGAGGATATAAATAAAAAAACTAAGATGATTCTTTCTAAGAAATTTTTAGCACGTAAGGTTGAGTCAATTTTTCTATAAAATATAAAAAATGATATTAAAGAGATACTAATAGTAGAAATACTTTTACCGAGAGTAGAGTAATAAGCAAAATTTTGATAAAATACTACAGATATTTCTGGCACTTTAGATAAGCTATTTCCTCCTTTAGCTACTACTATAATTGAGTCCAAAAATAATCTTTGCATTGATATATTCTCTGGTAGTAAATCACTTGGGATACTATCTAGCGTTGCTTCTTTGATAAGGTAATTTGAGATAATACTCCATATGATATAAAATATCAAAGCGGGTAGTACGGTCCATACAACTAAGTACATCCCGTAATGACTCTCCAGGCCACCAGTTTCTGTAATAAGATTTATATTTTTTTTAGCTCTATTTTTTCCAATATAATAGGAGCTAAGACCTAAAAGAAATATAAAATATACTGATATATCAAGCATAAAAAAGGTAATATGAAGGCAGTTGAACCACCTTCATATTTTACCTAAAGTTCAATAAAAAGCTATTATCTTTTAGCTAGAGCAGTCATATTTTTAGCATCTGCTCCAAACTTTGCTCTTTCTTCGTCAGGCATAGGGATCATTCCTCTTTCCTCTAAATAACCACCAGGACCCCAAGTATCTGGTGCTGTAAATTCAGCTACATACTCTCTCATACCAGGGATCACATCTAAGTGAGCTGATTTGACATAAAAATAAAGAGGTCTAGATATACCATAGCTTTTATCAGCAATAGCTGCCATTGTAGGCGCAGCTCCATTTACAGTTGAACCTTGAATTTTATCGGCATTTTCAAGTAAGAAAGAAAAACCAAAAACTCCAAAAGCATTAGGATTCTCTACAAGCTTTTGAACAATTAAATTATCATTCTCACCTGCTTCAATAAAAGGACCGTCTTCTCTAACGGCTCTGCAAATAGATTTATATTTCTTCTTATCTTGCTTTTTAATTGCTTTCAATTCAGGAAATGCTTTACATCCACCTTCAATAGCTAACTCTTGGAAGGCATCTCTTGTTCCAGAGGTTGGAGGAGGCCCAAGAACTTCAATAGCAATATTTGGTAAGCTTGGATCTACATCAGACCATTTTTTATTTGGATTAGGTATTAATTTTCCACCCTCTTTATTTCCTTCAGGAACATCTTTACCTAACGCTAAAAATATTTGCTTTTTAGTTAATGCCATCACAGGAGATTTTTTTGAATTTGCTATAACTATACCGTCATAGCCAACTTTAACTTCAACAAAATCAATTCCATTTTCTTGACATTTTTTAAATTCTTTCTTTTTAACTCTTCTTGAAGCATTTGTAATATCAGGATGTTGAGTTCCTAAACCTTTACAAAATAACTTCATTCCACCACCAGAACCAGTTGATTCTATTTTTGGTACTTTCATACCAGATTTTTGACCGAAGTTTTCTGCTACTACAGTTGCAAAAGGATACACAGTGGATGAACCAACTACATAAAGTTGGTCTCTAGCCTGCATACTTCCTAAGAAAACTATATTAAAGAAAACTATAAAAAAAAGTTTTTTAAACATATTTTTACTCCATAATTAATGATAATATATTTATTGAGCTATAAATATTACAATATTATGACTATCACATAGTAAACTCTTCAACTTGAGATAGAGTGTTCTAAATATTAGATCTTTTTTGTATTTTGTGTATAAATTATATAGATTTCCTAGTGTTTTTAAATTAACCTGTTGCAGTTTTATCACTTTTTAAAAAAAAAAATATTTATTGTTTTTTGTTTATGTCTAGCAGGATTACGTAATAAATCTGTAATAATTGAAAAGTAAAGATTAGAGAATTTAAATTAAGAAAAGGAAATTCTATGAATCTAATTAATAAAATTATTACAGGTTTAACTCTAGTGTTATTTACATTGAGTTTAACCAATCTATCTAGAGCAGATGCTCATAGTGATCGATTAGATAAAATCGAATCACAAGTGCAAGATGCTCTTATTAAAATGAAAGGTTTAGAAAAAAAGACTAAGGATATGCCAAGCATTAAATCTGGACCAGGTTTAAAAATAAAAAAAGGTAAAAATGAAGTTAAAGTAGGTGGAAGAATTCATTTTGACCTTGGTTTGCATGATCCTGACCCTGCCCTTACATGTGAAGTAGCTAGTGTTGAAGGTGGGTCTTGTTTTACTGATGGAACTAACTTTAGAAGATTAAGGTTGGGAGTAAGTGGTAAGTATGATAACAGCTATTACTATAAAGTGCAGTATGATGCTGGTGCTTCTGCAAAACAACAAAATATCACAAGCTCAGACTCAGATGCTCATAATGACATTTTCTCAGTTGATGAAGCTTACTTAGGATACAAACTTGGAAAAAATACTACCATTTCTATAGGAAAGCAAAAAATTCCTGTGTCATTTGCCGAATCAACATCATCTAACGACTTACCATTTATTGAAAGAGCTCCTTCAGTTGACATTATGACTGATCACTCCATTGGCCCAAAGAGAATGTCAGCTCAATTAAGGAATTGGGATAAAAAAATGGGGTATCTTATTGAAGCAGCCGTTCATGGATCTGGTGATGTAACTCCAACTGAAAGTTTTGATGAACAATTTGGACTAACAGGTCGTGTAGTATATGCTCCAATCCACCAAAAAAAACATGTTCTTCATGTGGGTTATTGGCGTGATCAAACAGATACAGATGGTCCTATGGGAGACACATCTATGGAGTGGGATTATAGAATTGGTTTAAACGTTTCTGATGAAAAACCTGTTGATGCTGACATTGGTAGCGACTTAGGAGACGTACAAAGCATGACTCATTGGGGAGTAGAACTTGCTTATTTAAATAATAATTACTTTTTCGCTACTGAATGGCTATGGGGTGAAATGGAAAGATCTGTAAATTCTGCAATAGCTCCTAGTTGTACTTCAGTAGAGGCAAATATGGGTTATTGGGAATTAGGTTATACCATTGGTGGTGAAAGAAGATATACTATAAAAAAAGGTGGTTGGAAAAGACCTAAAGTCAAAAATCCAGTAAATAAAGGAGGAATGGGTGTAATAGAGCTTGGGTTCAGACATAACAGATCAAGTCTTAATGACATCTGCACGGGTTATGGCAGTCAAGGTGCTATGTATTCCAATACGTTTGGTTTAAATTGGCAGTTAAATAACAGTAACAGAATTATGTTTAATTACATAATAGCTGATTTAGACGCTGAGGCAGTTGATGAGATTACTAGTCTATCTCCAGGATCTTCAGCTCTAGGTATTACCAATACTGAAGGGGCTATGTCAGAAGTAAGAGCTCTTGGGATTAGATTTCAAACCAACTTCTAATATAGATTAAATTTTAAACGGGTCTTTTATATAGGCCCGTTTAAATATTAAAAGAACTTTAGTACCAACTTTTTCTTCGCTTTCAATTTTAATTTCTCCCTCATGGTTATTCATTATCTCTGAGACTATTGCTAATCCAAGACCACTACCTTCTATTTTTTCGTTTCCTTTAACTCTATAGAACCTCTCTGTTATTCTATTGATTTCATTTTTAGGAATACCTATTCCATTGTCTTGAAAAATTATTTCTATATTTTTTGAAGTTTCTTCTAAATAAATTTTTACAGAAGAAGAAGAATACTTGAATGCATTATCTAATATATTAAAAAATAATAATTTAAATTCTTTTTCATCTGTCTTTAATTTTAATGATTTATTTTTTAAATTATTAAAAATTTTTATATTCTGTTCTTTAGACTGTATGTTTTTAAACTCATCTATAGTTGATTTTGAAATTTTCTCTAAGTTCAATAATTTGTACTGAATAATATTTTTATTTATTTCAACTTTCGATAAGTCTAATAAAGAATAAATTAAATTCTGCATACGCTTTACATTAACTAATAAGTTTTTACTAAAATTTTTATTTTCAATTATGGCTTTAGGATCATTAGAAATGATTTCTGAAATCCCCATAATATTAGTTAGAGGAGTTTTTAATTCATGGCTAGCATTAGCTAAGAAATCATTTCTTTCTTGAATAGATTTTGAAATTGAATCTTGGTCAATAAATATAATTAAATAATATAATATTTCTTTTTCTTCAGAAATTACGGGTTGTATTTTTACATTAAATAATACGTTTTTATTATATAAATCTATTTGTAAATTTAAAGAATAATCATCTAAATTATTTTTAACTTTTTCTATAGTATTTTTTAAAATAGGATCTCTAAAATACTGATGCAAATAACTGCTTTCAAAATTTGAAGGAAATAAACCTTTTGCGAAATTATTAGCAAACAAAATAAATCTTTGCTCATTTATTAACACGAGCGGAAGGGGAATTGAGTTTAGTAATTGAGAATATTTACTTTTTTCTTCCAATAACTTTTTATCATAAAGTTGCATTCTTTTTTCAAATGCTACTTTAAATCTCAAGTACTCGTTTTTAGGGTTTAATAAAAAACTTATAAAGGTGTTATTAATGTAGATATTTTCTTCTTTAAGCAAACTAAGGCTACCATGATAAAATTTATAAAATTTAAGAATTAAAATAAAAAGAATTATGCTTAATGAACTTAATACAAAAATAGCTTCAAAAAAAAAGTTTAAATAGAAAAGCAATAAAGAAGAAAAAAGAATTAAAGAAAAAATTACAGATAAAATAATATATCTTGTTTTTAACAACCTAGGCTTTTTTTGACATTAATTTATTATTATCAGAACTGGAAAATGTGTTTGGTTTAGAAGAATCATAAGCTGCAAATAAAGCTAAGGTGACTATTTCTGAAACACTTGCACCTACTTTAACAATTTGTGCTGAGTGTTTTAATCCTGTTAAAAGAGGACCTATAGTTTTACCTGCACCAACTGAGTCTATTAATCTAGAGGCAATATTTGCTGAGTGCAAACCAGGCATGATTAATATATTAGCTGGTCTAGATAATCTACAAAAAGGATAAAAAGCTAACGACTTAGGGTTTAGAGCTACATCTACTGTCATTTCTCCATCATATTCAAAGTCTACTTTTCTTGAGTTCAAAACTTCTATAGCTCCATGAACTCGCTCAGTGCCCTCTATGGCTGGGTTACCGAAATTAGCGAAAGACAACATTGCTACCCTTGGATTATATCCTAATTTTTTGGCTATCTCAGCGGTTTGGCATGCAATATCAGCAAGTTCTTCACTACTTGGAAGATGGTGAACAGTAGTATCTGCAACGAAAAGAGTTCTTCCTTCAACCATAATAATAGACATACCAAAAATTCTTGATTTTGGAGCAGGTTCTATAACTCTCGTAATATCATCATAAGCAACAAAATAATTTCTTGTTGAACCTGTAACTAGGCCGTCAGCATCACCATTAGCTACCATGCATGATGCAAATATATTTCTATCTTGATTAACTAATCTTTGACAATCTCTTTCAAGGAAACCTTTTCTTTTAAGTTTTTTATATAAAAATTCAAAATAATCATGATTTTTATTTGATTTACTGGCATTTAATATTTCAATGCCTTTAGCCTCTTTAAGTCCAATTCTTTCTATTGTTTTTAATACTGTTTCCTCGCGCCCTATTAATATTGGTTTACCGTAACCTTCTTTATAAAATTGAACAGCTGCTCTAATTACAGATTCTTGTTCTCCTTCCGCGAAAACTATTTTCTTTGGTGTTGCCTTTACGCTATCTGCAATACCTTGAATTAAAGTTGCAGTTTTATCCAGTCTTGCAGCAAGTTTTCTTCTATATCCTAATTCATCTTTTATAGGTTTTCTTGCCACACCAGACTCCTCTGCAGCTTTTGCAACTGCTGGAGGTATTGTTGTAAGTAATCTTGCATCAAACGGCTTAGGAATAATATATTCTGGACCAAACTGTAAGTGCTTACCAGAATATGCGTTAGAAACTTCGTCTGGAACATCTTGTTTTGCTAAATCAGCTAATGCTTTTGTTGCGGCAATTTTCATATCAATATTGATAGCAGACGCTCTAACATCGAGGGCACCTCTAAAAATGTAAGGAAAGCCAAGTACATTATTTACCTGATTAGGATAATCAGATCTTCCTGTTGCAATAATTGCATCGGGTCTTATTTTTCTAAGCTCATCAGGACTAATTTCAGGATCCGGATTTGCCATTGCGAAAACAATTGGCTTTTCATTCATGGAAAGCATCATCTCGTTAGTAAATGCTCCTTTTACTGATAAACCAAAGGCAATATCTGCTCCTTTAAGAGCATCTTCAAGTGTTTTATGAGAGGTTTCGACTGCGTGAGCGGATTTCCATTGATCTAGGTTGGTTCTATCTTTTGATATTACACCTTTTCTATCACACATAATTACATTGTTGGAGGGCATACCCATAGCTTTTAATAACTCAACACAAGCTATTCCAGCTGCACCAGCACCATTAACTACCATCTTAAAATTTTTTATGTCTCTTCCTGTAATTGTAAGAGCATTTAATACTCCTGCCGTAGCCACTATGGCAGTGCCATGTTGATCATCATGAAAAACAGGAATATCCAATTTTTCAGATAACTTTTGTTCTATGATAAAGCATTCAGGGGCGGCAATGTCTTCTAAATTTATACCTCCCCAAGATTTTCCTAAATATTTAACACAGTTAACAAATTCATCTGCATCACTTGTGTCTACCTCAATATCAATACCATCAATGTCAGCAAATCTTTTAAATAATACAGCCTTTCCTTCCATTACAGGCTTTGAAGCAAGTGCTCCTAGTTTACCTAAACCTAGTACTGCTGTCCCATTAGAGATAATAGCAACCATGTTTCCTTTGGCTGTATAATCATAAGCAGCGTTAGGATTTTTTTCTATTTCTAAACAAGGAAATGCAACCCCTGGTGAATAGGCTAAAGACAAATCTCTTGCAGTAGCTAGAGGCTTAGTAGCAGATATTTGAAGCTTACCAGGCTTTCCATTTTTATGAAAATCTAAAGCATCTTTAGAGGTAATATTAGATTTTGAAGTTATTTCTGGCATTTATTTATACTTATATAATAATATAAGGTGTTTTAAAGATAGCGTAAAGATTTATTTGGAAATGTTAGCTAAGAAATTAACACCACTATTAAGACAGTACCTGGACATTAAACAGCAATATAATGATTGTTTAATTTTTTTTAGGCTGGGAGATTTTTATGAACTTTTTTTTGAAGATGCTGAAATAGCAGCTAAAACATTATCAATAACATTAACTAAAAGAGGTCAGGTTGATGGAGAAGACATACCAATGTGCGGGGTCCCTCATCATCATGGTGATAGTTATTTAGCAAAATTATTAAAAAATGGATTTAAGGTAGCAATATGCGAGCAAGTAGAAACTCCAGAAGAAAGTAAAAAGAGAGGTTATAAAGAAATTATAAAAAGAAAAGTAGTAAGGATAGCTACACCTGGAACATTAACAGAAGAAAAAGAATTAATATCTCCAGAAAATAATTATTTAATGTCAGTAACATTCTTCAATAAACACTTTAATATTGTTTATGCAGATATTTCCACAGGGGAAATAAACATTAAGAAAGCACTAAGAGAAAATGAAGTATTAGATATCATTGAAAGTATTTTGCCTTCTGAAATAATTTTACCTAAGACAAAAGAATATGAATTTATTTTAAAAACAAACAAAAAAAATCTAGTAACATTTATAGATAATAAATATTTAGACATTGAAAGTGCCTCAAATTATTTTGAAAAAATATATCGTTTTGATAAAAAATTGTCTTTAACCAATTTCAGTATTGATGAAAAAATATCTTTAGGAGCAACTATAAAATATATTGCCTTTACTCAAAATGAAAAAACTCCAGTTATGCTTTTTCCTCAAAGAAATAAAATCAATGATTATTTAGAAATTGATAACGCCTCTAAAAGAAATTTAGAGATAGTAAAAAATTTAAATGGAGATAGTGAAGGTAGTCTATTTAATAGTTTAAATTTTACGATGACAGCCACTGGTTCTAGAAAGTTATTAAATGACTTATCAAACCCCCTTAGCAACCTTAATAGGATTAATAAAAGACTAGACTTAGTAAACTTTTTTTATGACAATTTTGATGATTTAAATAATACAGTAGCAAAGTCAATAAATAACTTTCCTGACATTTCAAGATCTTTGAGCAGGCTTTCTCTTGGCAGAGGAGGCCCCAAAGATTTATTTTGTATTTTGAATGGAATAAAAAAATCTATTGAATTATGTGAGGTAGTTTATGATAAAGTAGAAGATTTGAATGACGATTTCTTTTTAAAATTTTTAAAAAATACTAAAGGTAACAAGGATATTCAGAAAATAGTACTTACTTTAGAATCTGCACTGGGAGAAAATCTTCCGCTACTTTCTAGAGATGGTAATTTTATTAAAGCGGGATTTGATGCAAAACTTGATGAAGTTAGAAAATTTAGAGATGAAGCTAGAGCTTTGATCATAAAAGAAGAAGAGTTAGAAAAAAAATTATCCGGAATTAATAATTTAAAAATTAAATACAATAGTTTTTTAGGATACTTTATCGACATCTCTAGTTCTAATAATGATAAACTCAAAAATACTGACCTACACTATATTCACAGACAAACGCTAAAAAATTCCTTCAGGTATACTACAAAAAATTTAACAAATATTTCTGAAAAAATTTTGAATGCTAACTTTGAATCACTAGAATTAGAGATAGAAATTTATAACAAATTAGTAAGCTTATTATTACAATCTTCTGGAAATATTCTTAATATTGCAAACTTAGTTGCTAGAATGGATGTGGCAATTAGTTGGTCAAATTATGCAAAAAAGTATGGTGCTGTAAGACCAGAGCTCAATGATAGCTTTGAATTTATTATTAAAAAAGGAAGACATCCATCAGTTGAAAAAACACATACTGAAAGCTTTATTGCTAATAATTGTATATTAAATGAAAAAGATAATAATCTATTTAGATTAATAACTGGACCGAATATGTCGGGTAAATCAACTTATTTAAGACAGAATGCTTTAATACTTATCATAGCTCAAGCTGGAGGCTATTGTCCTGCTGAACAGGTCAAAATTGGTATATGTGATAAATTATTTTGTAGAGTAGGTTCTGGAGATGAACTAGCTAAAGGAAACTCTACTTTTATGGTAGAGATGCTTGAGACAGCTAATATTTTAAATTCTGCAACAAACAGATCTATAGTCATATTAGATGAAATAGGTAGAGGAACCTCTACATATGATGGTATGTCTTTGGCTTGGGCAACTGTAGAATTTTTAATGCAAAATATCAAATGTAAAACACTGTTTGCTACTCATTACAATCAACTTGCAGCATTGGAAAAAAATTATATTTTACTTAAACTAAATACGTTTAGAGTTAAGAAATGGAACAATGAATTAATTTTTCTGCACCAATTAATAGAAGGCGTTGCAGAAAGCTCTTATGGAATAGAAGTGGCAAAAATGGCAGGCTTACCAGAAGTGGTTGTAATAAAAGCAAGAGAAGTATTGAATAATCTAGAAAATGGTTTGGGAGTTGAGAATATTGATTCAGATATTAAGACTATTGATATAAATAGAGAAAAAAAAAATACTATGTTAAAAGTTTTGGAAGATCAGATTTTAAGTTTAAATTTAAATAACTTAACGCCGATTGAGGCTTTAAATTTTTTAAAGGAAATAAAAGATAAGTTAGAGGAATAATATAAAGCATGAGCGTTTTCAAATCTTTTAGCTTAATGAGTATATTAACTTTTTTAAGTAGAATACTTGGTTATGCAAGAGATCTTCTTTTTGCATTTATATTTGGAGCTTCTTCAAGTGCAGATAGTTTTCTATTAGCATTTAGACTTCCTAATTTATTTAGAAGATTATTTGCTGAAGGAGCTATAAGCAATGCGCTTATTCCTCTTTATTTAGATATTAAAAAAAAATCAAATGAGAAAATAGCTCAGTCTTTTTATAATTCAGTTTTTAATTATTTAATTATAATTTTATTAATTGTTACTGTGTTAGCTGAAATTTTTATGAAAGAAATAATTTCCTTTTTAGCACCTGGCTTCACTGAGGACCTTATAAATAAAACAACTTTTTTAGCATCAATAATGTTCCCTTACCTGGTACTTATTTCTATATCCTCTTTTATAGGTGCTTTATTAAATGCTAATGGTAGATTTGCTATATGGGCTTTTAGCCCAATTATTTTAAATTTAGGTATGATTATAGGTTTAGGTATTAGCTACTTTTATTTTGCTATACCAGAATTAATTTTATCATGGGCTGTAATTATTTCAGGAATATTGCAATTACTTGTGATGATTTTTTGGTCTCTTAAAATTAATATTAAAATTAAATTTTCAAAGCCAAAAGTTTCAAAAAATATTAAAAAGTTTTTTTCTTTGTTAATGCCAAATATTCTTGCAGGAGGAATACTTCAAATAAATCAATTTATAGGTGTAATTTTTGCCTCTAGCATTATGGGAGCTATATCATGGCTCTATTATGCTGATAGAATAGTGCAATTACCTCTTGGAATTTTTATTGTTTCTATTTCTACAATTTTATTAACTATTTTATCTAATCAGAAAGCAAAAAAGTCAAAAAAAAATATTGACCAACAAATCGAATTTTCTTGTCTATTAATGCTTTGTTTAACTTTATTATGTATGTTAGGGCTTATAGCATTATCAGATCTGATTGTAGATATATTATTTAAAAGAGGAAAGTTTGGATTAGGAGATGTTTTAGCGACTAGTGATGCTATTGTGATGTATTCAATAGGACTTCCAGCTTTTGGCTTTATAAAAATTTTTTCTGTAATATTTTTTTCTGAGAAGAATACACTTATTCCTTTTCTGATATCTACCCTATCAATGTTAGTAAATCTTTTTCTTATAATATTATTAGTTGGTAATATGGGACATTTAGGTATTGCTTTATCTTTAAGTTTAGCAAGTTACTTCAATGTAATTGCTTTATATATATTTTTACATAAGAAAAAATATTGGAAATTAAATAAAAATTTCATAAAAAAGATATTTAAGATCTTAATAAGTTCTTTTTTAACATACATTTTATTAATAACTGCATATATGTTAATATTATTTAGTGATTACTTTAGTTTGTCTGGATTTATGTCTAAAACTTTTACTTTAAGTTTATTAATGTCTTTCGCAGTCATTACTTTTACGGTTTTATTAATTATGTTTAGAGTAATAAATTACAATGCTATAAAGAAAAGAAAGTTTAGTGATCTTTTCATGGAGAGGAAATTTGGATAAAATTTTTTCAGGCGTACAACCCACAGGAAATTTGCATATAGGAAATTACCTAGGGGCTATAAAAAATTTTGTTGAGTTACAGAATAATACTAAACAGTCTACTTGCTACTATTGTGTAGTAGACCTCCACGCAATTACAGTATGGCAAGATCCAACTAAACTTAAAAAAGATACTTTAGAAACTGTAGCTTGTTTTATAGCTGCAGGTATTGACCCAAAAAAAAGTATAATTTTTAATCAATCAAAAGTTTCTATTCATTCAGAGCTGGCTTGGATATTTAATTGTGTATGTAGAATGGGCTGGTTAAATAGGATGACACAATTTAAGGAAAAAGCTGGAAAAAATAGAGAGAATGTATCTGTTGGTTTGTTTACTTATCCTGTGTTAATGGCTTCTGATATTTTAGCATATAAATCAAATAAAGTTCCTGTTGGTGAAGATCAAAAACAACACCTTGAATTAGCTAGGGATATAGCAAAAAAATTTAATAATGATTTCGAAGTTGATTTTTTTCCTGAGGTGGAACCTCTAATTTTTGGTGGAGCTACCAGAGTTATGAGCTTAAGAAATGGATTAAATAAGATGTCTAAGTCAGATATTTCAGATTATTCAAGAATAAATATAATGGATAGTAAGGATTTGATTGTAAATAAAATAAAAAAGGCAAAAACTGATAGTAGTGTAATCATGGGAGAAGAGGTTTTAGATGAAACAGGAAAACTCTCAAAAGAAATAATTAATCAAAGACCGGAAGCATGCAACTTATTGCAAATATTTAGTGCTATATCAGAGGTATCAATTAAAGAAACTTTGAAAAATTTTGAAGGAAAAGAATTTAGGCTGCTAAAAGAAGCACTAGCTGATGCACTAATTAAAAAAATATTTCCAATAGGGAATGAAGTAAGAAAAATGTTAAATGAAGAAAATTATCTTACAGAAGTATTAGAAGAAGGGGCTCAAAAAGCAAAAGAGCAGGCAGAAGAAAATTTAAAGGAAATAAAAAATATAATTGGATTTATTTAAAAAAGTTGGAAATTTATTTACCTATAGCCGAAATTTCACAAAATATATTCTTTTTATTGAGTATAGGGTTTGTAGCTGGAGTGTTGTCAGGAATGTTTGGTGTTGGAGGAGGGTTTCTTACCACTCCCATATTGATTCTTAGTGGAGTGCCTCCAGCAGTAGCAGTAGGAAGTGAAGCAAACCATATTGTGGGGTCTTCCTTAACAGGGTTTTTGAATTATTTTAGAAGAAAAAATGTTGATATAATTATGGGAGCAATACTTCTTTTAGGGGGAGTAATTGGTTCTGCAAGCGGAGTTTTTTTATTTAGGCTTTTATCAATGCAGGGCAGAGTCGAAGAGGTAATATCATTTACCTATATTTTGTTTTTAGGATCAGTGGGCATTTATATGCTTTATGAAAGTCTTAAAACTAGGAAGAAAAAAAAATCAGGATCTTTAATAAAGTTGCACGAGCACAGTTGGATACATGGATTACCATTTAGAATAAAATTTAGAAGATCAAAACTTTACATAAGTATAATTCCTCCTTTATTAATAAGTTATATAATTGGAGTTTTAGCAGCCATAATGGGAGTTGGAGGAGGTTTTATTTTAGTTCCAGCAATGATTTATTTATTGGGAATGTCAACACAAGTTGTTATAGGTACTTCTTTAATGCAGATTCTATTTGTCTCAATTACCTCTACTATTATGCATGCGTATATAAATCAAACTGTTGATATAATTTTATCCGGGTTACTATTATTAGGAGGAGTATTAGGAGTGCAAATGGGAGCTTTTGTTGTGCAGAGAGTTTCTGGGGAAGTGCTAAGAATGCTATTGGGAATAATAATATTTTGTCTATGCCTTTTTTTAATTTCTGAACTAGTAATAGATCCTAAGTATATTTTTATATTGGATTTATTACAATGAAGCTTTTTTTAATTTTTAATTTGGTATTTTTTATATCAATATTCAAAGCAAACTCAAAGAAGCTTATTATAGCCGATATATCTGACAATAAAATAAACATAGATGTAGGATTTAAAGGAGCAAAACTTTTATTTTTTGGAGTAATTGATGAAGAGGGTGATGTCGTAGTATCTGTGACTGGACCAAGAAAAACAGTTGAAGTAAGAAAAAAAGAAAAAAAAATGGGTTTATGGTTAAATTCTGATACTAAAGTATTCTTTGATGTTCCCTCTTATTATTATGTTGCATCAACAAGACCTCTGAAAGAATTGAATGCTGAGAATGTACTGCTCATTAATCAAGTTGGAATAGAAAATATAAGATTTGCTGGAGCAGAAGAGCAAGAAGAAAGGAGTAGCTGGGTGAATGGAATAATAAAAAGTATGATAAAGGCTGGAAGATATAATCCAGAACCAGGATTAATTCAAATATCTGATAAAAGATTATTTAAAACTGAACTAAACTTTGCCGCTGAACTAGTAGATGGACAATATTTAGTTGATACTTTATTGTTGAAGAATGGTGCTGTTATTGCTGCTAGAAGATCTTTTATAAATGTATCAAAGACAGGGTATGGTGAAAAAATTTATAAAATGGCTAATAATAATAGTTTACTTTATGGTTTAATCGCTGTGTTTTTTGCCTTTATCTTTGGTTTTGTTGTTCATGAAATTACTAGGAGGGTTAATGCCTAAAAAAATAAATTCTAATAAGTTAAAAGAATACCTTTTAGTATATGTTGATGAGTCAGACGAGTTTTTGGAAGCAATGAAGTACGCCTGTGAATTAGCAAAAACTGAGAGTTTAGGAATAATATTATTATATATCATCCAAGATGAAAACTTTAGACACTGGAAAGGCGTAGAAAATATTATGAGGGAAGAACAAAAGAACGAAGCTAAAGAGGTTTTAGAAAAATACATTACATATATTAATAATAATTATAAGCTTCATGTAAAATCATATATTAAGACAGGCGAAAAACTAGATGTTTTGATAAAAGCTTTGAACGGTAAAAGGCCTAAAGTGAAAAACTTAGTATTAGGTTTAGCAATGGATAAAATAGAAAATAATAAAGTTATATCCTCATTAACTGGAATCTTAAGAAAAAAATTAACATTGCCTATAATTATTGTTCCGGGTAAAATAAAATAATGTTTATTAATGTTGAAGAAACACCCAATCCTAATACACTTAAATTTATTCCTGAAAAAGATATAATTGTTGACAGGTCATATATTTTTAAAAAGACTGACGATTTTAAAAATAACCAATTTTTAAAAGACTTATTTGATATAGATGGTGTGGAAAGTATTTTAATAGACGCCGGCTTCATATCAGTAACTAAAGATAACAGTTCATCATGGGCAGTACTTCGTACAATTTTGACTAGTAAGATTGGAGTTTTTCTAGAAAAGAATAACTATGTGATTGATTTGACTTTAAGTAATGAAAAAGTTATAGAAAATAAAAAGTCATTAACTGATATAGAAAAAAGCATAATAGAGCTTTTAGAAACAAGGGTAAAACCGGTAGTTGCAAGCCATGGTGGTGAAATTTCTTTTAATAGTTTTAAAAATGGTACAGTTTATCTTGAATTAAAGGGTAGTTGTGCCGGCTGTCCCTCATCAACAGCTACCTTAAAAATGGGTATAGAAAATATGCTTAAGCATTATCACAAAGATATTAAAGAAGTTGTAGAAATCAATTAACTCCAGTATCAAAAAAATTTTTTATTAAAGGATAATTGGCAGCATTGAACAATTGATAATGCCACCATTCTTTATGATAAAAATCAAACCCTGCTAAAGTCATTATAGATAATAATAATCTTCTGTTTATTTTAGCATTTTTGTTTATCTCTTTAGATAGATGATAAGCATTTTTTGTGAAGTCATCAAATTTTGTTCCCATATCTAATTCATTGCCATTAAAATCTATTAGGGTTAAATCAATTGCTATACCTTTGGTATGAGGGGAGCCTTTTTTCGGGTCAGAGAGAAAGTTGGGGTTGGGATCAAAACTCCACAAAGCTTCTTGAACATATGATGGTCTATAGGCGTCAAATATTTTAAAGTAATAACCTAAGTCTTTAGCAATTTTAATTGCATCAAAAAGTTTCATTGCTGCTTCTTCTAACAAAAAACATCGATCTTCTAGAAAAATTTTTTTACCTAAAATATTATCTTCACTTGCGTATTTTAAATCTAAAATAACATCAAATCTATTTTTTTTAATTTCTATTAAACGCATATTATATTATCATTATACAATTAATTTTATGAAAAAGTCATTCTTATCTATTGAAACTTCTTTAAATAGAATTTTTTTAGTTTTACTTATTAGAGACAATTTAATATCAAATAGCAGAGTTTTAGAAAATAGTATTGAAGTTATGATAAATCAAATGTTTGATGAAATATTAGATCAGGTTGAGGCTCACTTTTCTGACCTTGATTACATTATGGTTTCTCTGGGGCCTGGGTCTTATACAGGAACTAGAGTAGGTTTAGCAGCAGCAAAAGCTATAGCAGTATCAATAAACAAGCCTATATTTGGATATACAAATTTTAGTGCTATTTACAATCAAGGTATTATTGATAGTTTAATTAAAAATAACTCAAATACAGGAATTATAATAAAAGCAAACAAATATGATGCTTACTATCAACAAATTAAAAATAATTTTTTTTCTAATTATAAAGTTTTAAGTATTAAAGATTTAAATAGTGATAGTTTATTGTGTGAAAAAACTTTAGGAAATTATTCTAAAATTGATGAAATCAATAACTATTATTTCTGTCTTCCTAAAAAAGAGTCTATATATAAAATTTTTTTAAAATATCTTGAAAATAAAGATAGTTATAAAAATCTAGAACCTTTATACATTAAGGGACATTATGCAGAGAAGTGATGCCAAAAAAAATGATTTTTTATATGAATGTTATTGTAAAATAGAGGATGATTACGAAAAGAAATGGAAAAAAAAAGATTTTTATACGTTTATTTCAAATCAGGATAATATTTTTATTTTATCTCATCCAAAACCTGTAGGTTATCTGAATGCTAGAATAACTAGAGATGGAATAGAAATTATTTCTATACTAATTGATAAGAAATTTCGAAAAATAGGCATAGGGAAAAGTTTGCTGAATCAACTATTAATTATCGCATCAAAAAAAAAAATTCAAAATATTTTTCTAGAAGTTTCTGTAGAAAACCTAACAGCTATTAATTTATACAAGAAATTTAATTTTATTAGAGTTGGTAAAAGGAAAAATTACTATTTTCAGGATGAAAAATACATAGATGCCGATATTATGAAATTAGTTCTTTTTTGAAATTTCTAAACTAAAAACATCCTCGTTTATTTTTATTTTATTATTAATTTGATAACCCAACTCTTTCAAACTTGATGGTAAACCATCTAAGGCTTCACCTTCTTTTATATATACGTTTAGATATTGGTTAGACTTCAGTTTTTCTAAAGCTATTTTAGTTTTTACAAAAGTGATAGGACATTTATCATTTGTTATATCTAATAATATTTTTTCTTTCTTTTTCATGACCATAATGTAAAATATATAGCATTAATAACAAAAAAATGAAAAAAAATAAAAAAGTAACTTCTAGAATAGAAAAGCTTTGTGCAGAAAAAGGGGTAAAGTTTACACACCAAAGAAGAATTATAGCTGAGGTTATCTCTAGTTCTGAGGACCATCCAGATGCCAACGAGGTATATTTAAGGGCTAATAAAATGGACCCAAGGATCAGCTTGGCAACTGTATACAGAACTATTAAACTTTTTGAAGAGTATAACGTATTAAATAGAATAGAGCTTGGTGGTAAAAGGGCAAGATATGAGGAATTAAATGAGGATGAACATCACGATCATTTAATAGATGTAGATAGTGGAGAAATAATAGAGTTTGTTAATGAAGAAATAGAGAAACTGCAGATGAAAGTTGCTAAAAAACTTGGTTATGAACTAGTTGACCACAGAATGGAACTATTTGGAAAGAAAATTTTAAAGAAGAATTAAATGGCAATAGCAGAAGATTATAATTTTGAGACTCTAAATATAATTTCTGGTAATCTAGAGGTTAGGTTAGCTGAAAATAGCTTAGAAATAGATGCCGCGCAGGCATTGAGATATAAAGTCTTTTTTGAAGAAATGCAAGCTATACCTTCTACTAAACAAAAAAAATCTAAAAGAGATATTGATGAGTTTGATCACTATTTTGATCATTTATTAGTTGTTGATCATAATAAACCAGGAAAGGTGCATGATAAAGTAGTAGGAACTTATAGACTAAATGGAGGCAATCATAAAGGTAAAGAAAATTTTTTCTATACATCAGGAGAATATGACTTAACAAAATTAATAGCTATTGACAGTAATATTTTAGAACTTGGTAGAAGTTGTGTAGATTTAAAGTACCGTAATGGCAAAACCATGCAATTACTTTGGGCTTTCATTGCTCAATATGTGATCAAATATAATATTGAAATTATGTTTGGATGCGCATCTTTTCCAGGAATAGAAGTTGAAAAACATAAATCTGCTCTAGCTTATCTTAATAAGAAATATTTAGCTCCAGCTTATATTAGGCCAGTTGCAGTTAAAAGTAGATATATTAAAATGAAGAATGACGAACTAATTAGTGGCAGTAATTTTAAAAAATTTATCTCATCTATTCCACCTCTTATAAAAGGATATATTCGTTTAGGAGCCTTTGTAGGAGATGGTGCAGTTATAGACTACGATTTTAACACTATAGATATTTGTATCGTTTTGCCAACTAAAAAAGTTGCTGCAAGATATATGGACCACTTTGATAGAAAGTAATATTGAGATAATTGCTTGTTTTTACCTCTAAAAGTTTTTTTTATTTTTTTTATAATTTTAGCACTAGGTCCAATACAGTATATTTTAATTAAAACTAAATTGAGACAAAGAATTTACATTCCAATAATCTTTCATAAAGTTTTATTAAAAATACTAGGTGTTAAGGTAAAATTAATAGGAAAAAAAACTTCTATTAGGCCTTTAATTTTGTCAGGAAACCATACCTCCTATATTGATATAATAATTTTAGGCTCCATTATGCCTATTTGTTTCATTGCAAAGAAAGAAATAAAATCATGGTTTTTATTTGGTTTTTTAGCAAAAATGCAGAATACGATTTTTATAAAAAGAAAGAACTTTAAAACTTTAGAGAATATTAAAAACATTAATAAGGAGTTAGATTCTAAGAGTGCTATTGTATTATTTCCTGAAGGAACAACAAACTCAGGAAAAAAAATTTTAAATTTTAAAAGTAGTCTATTTAATTTATTTGAAAGCAATAATACATTAAGATTGCAAAATTTTTCGCTTTGTTATACACATGTAAATGATATGCCCATAGACAATAGAACTAGACCACAAATATCATGGTATGGAGATATGAATATAATAGCCCATTTACTAAACTTTCTTAAACTTAGTAGTGTAAATGCCACAGTTGTTTTGCATCCTGTAATGGAATTAGAGGGACAAAATAGAAAAACTATATCTATGTTGTCCATCAAGCAAGTTAAAGAAGGAATTATTACAGCTTTAAAAAAACTAAACTAATACTATAAGAATTATATATTGAAAAAATCTATTTATATCAAAACCTTTGGCTGTCAAATGAATAGCTATGATAGTGATCGTTTATTAGAAAGTGTAAGAAGCACTCACGAGCAAGTAAAGAGTCCAGAAACAGCGGACGTTATAGTTTTTAATACTTGTCATATAAGAGAAAAGGCTGCGGAAAAAATTTATTCTGAATTAGGGAAAATTAAAAAAATAAAGAAGAATAATATTGATACTAAATTAATTATTACTGGGTGTGTTGCTCAAGCTGAGGGAAAAGCAATGATTAGCAGACAGCCTATTATTGATGCAGTTATAGGCCCTCAAATGTATCATAAGTTTAATAAGGTAATAGAAGAAGTTAAAAGTAAAAAAGTTTTGGAATTAGACTTTGATAGTCAGGATAAATTTAAATATCTTAAGAAAAAACGTCTTAACTTCAGTAGATCAGCATTTGTTACTATTCAAGAAGGCTGTGATAAGTTCTGTAGTTTTTGTGTAGTACCTTTTACTAGAGGGGCAGAGGCTTCAAGAAAATCTTATCATATTTTTGATGAAGTAAATCATTTAGTAGAAAATGGATGCAAGGAAGTAATACTATTAGGTCAAAATGTTAATGCGTACCATGGATTTGACAAATATAATAATGAAGTAAATCTAGCAAAATTAATAACTTCTTTAGAAAAAATAAAAGATTTAAAAAGAATAAGTTATACCACTTCTCATCCTGTAGATATGCATGAAGAATTAATTGAATTACATGGATATAGTAAGAAGTTAAATCCTTACTTACATCTTCCTGTTCAATCAGGCTCGGATAAAATTTTAAAACTTATGAATAGAAAATATACAAAAACATCATATCTACAAATTATTGATAGATTAAGAAATAAGTGTTCAAATATAGCTTTATCCTCCGACTTTATAGTAGGCTATCCAAATGAAACTAGGAGAGATTTTAAAGATACTCTAGACTTAGTCAAAGAAGTAAACTTTGCCCAAGCTTATTCTTTTAAGTATAGCAGTAGAGTAGGAACAAAATCTGCTAAAAATAAAATAAATAATATAAGTAATGAAGAAAAAAATGATAGACTTCAAGAGTTACAAGAATTACTGAATACTCAACAAAGAAAATTTAATACTGATTTTGTTTCTAAAAAAGTAGAGGTTTTAGTTAAAGGTAAAGGAAAAAAAATTAATCAGTACAGAGGAACTACAAAATGGATGCAAGTCGTGAACTTTCAGCTCTCTAAAGAAGCCAAAAGTATTGAAAATGTAAAAATTATAAAGGCTAGTAACAACAGCTTGCTCGGAGAAGTCTTATAGTAGCAGCAAAACAAAAACAAGTCATTTTTGATGTGCATGATAATAAAATAGCAGCATTAATTTTTGGCGAAGGCGATAAAAATATAAAGCATATTGAAAAACTATTGGACTTAAGAATTAATGCTAGGGGCAACATATTATGCATTACAGGAGAAAATGCAGATAAGGCCAAAAATATAATAGAAAGTCTTATTGACTCAGCAAAAAATAAAATAACAATCGATAATGATGAAGTAGAAGCCGCAATAAGGTTATCTGAAAATACTGAAGAAATAAGAAATAAAAATTTATTTATAAAAACTCCGAAAAAAAAAATAATGCCCAGATCAATACAGCAAGATAAATATATAAGTGCTCTTAAAAGTAAAATTTTAACTTTTGGTATAGGACCAGCAGGGACAGGAAAAACTTATATAGCAGTTGCCGATGCAGTAGAAAAAATATCCTCAGGAGCTGTAGATAAAATTATTCTATCTAGACCTGCAGTAGAAGCAGGAGAACAATTAGGTTTTTTGCCTGGAGACTTGAAAGAAAAAATAGACCCTTATCTCAGGCCATTATATGATGCTCTTGAAGACTGTTTGTATTCAGATAAAATTTCAAAGTTAATTGATAGAGGAAAAATAGAGATAGCGCCTTTAGCTTTTATGAGAGGAAGAACGCTAGCTAGTTCTTATATAATTTTAGATGAAGCACAAAATACTTCAGCTATGCAAATGAAAATGTTTTTAACTAGATTAGGCAAAGATTCCCAAATGGTTATAACTGGTGATTTGTCTCAAATAGATTTGCCTGAACAAAAAAAATCAGGATTATTAGATGCTATTAATGTAACAAGAAAACTTAAAGAAATAGAACATATTCATTTTAGCGAAAAAGATGTGGTAAGGCACCCCTTAGTCACTAAAATTGTAAAAAGTTATAATGAAAGAAAACAAAGTAGATGAAAAACTACTGTTTTAATTCTAATATTTATATATTTCAAA
>CACMKJ010000018.1 GCA_902614225.1 Rhodospirillaceae bacterium | reverse complement strand
ATTAATGAAGGTGATAGGCCTATTCAAGTTGGTAGTCATTTTCATTTTGCCGAAGTGAATGCATTTCTTAAATTTGATAGAGAAAAAGCAAAAGGTACAAGACTAAATATTGCTTCAGGTACATCTATTAGATTTGAACCAGGACAAAAAAAAATAGTGGATTTAGTTTATTACAAAGGTAAAAAAAATATTTTAGGATTTAATAATTATAATTGAAGATGAGACTACTATGACAAGCAAAATTAATAAAAAAGCATATGCTGATATGTATGGACCTACGGTTGGAGATAAAGTAAGGCTAGCTGATACAGATCTGATAATAGAAATAGAAAAAGATTATGCTATCTATGGAGATGAAGTTAAATTTGGTGGTGGTAAAGTTATAAGAGACGGAATGGGTCAATCTCAATTTTCTAATAAACAAGGTGCTGTTGATACGGTAATTACTAATGCGATTATAATAGATCACTGGGGTATTATTAAAGCTGATATAGGTATTGTAAATGGGAAGTTTTTTAAAATTGGTAAAGCTGGAAATCCAAATACTCAGGACAATGTAGATATAATTATAGGTCCTGGTACTGAAGTTATAGCAGCAGAAGGAAAAATTGTTACTGCGGGAGGTATAGACGCTCATATTCATTTTATTTGTCCTCAGCAAATTGATGAGGCTCTATCAAGTGGTATTACAACCATGCTTGGTGGAGGAACAGGTCCAGCACATGGAACAACTGCTACTACTTGTACTCCTGGTCCATGGCATATTAAAAGGATGCTGCAAGCCTCAGAGGCATTTTCAATGAATTTGGGATTTGCTGGAAAAGGAAATTCAGCATTAGAAGCTCCATTAATTGAACAAATTAATGCAGGAGCATGTTCTTTAAAACTGCATGAAGATTGGGGAACTACCCCAGCTTGTATTAACAAAGCATTAGAAGTAGCAGATGATCATGATATTCAGGTTATGATACATACAGATACTTTAAATGAGTCAGGCTATGTAGAGAATACTATAAAAGCATTTAAGAATAGAACGATTCATGCATATCATACTGAGGGAGCTGGGGGAGGGCATGCTCCAGATATAATAAAATTATGTGGTTTATCAAATGTTATTCCGTCATCTACTAACCCTACTATGCCATATACAATTAATACAATAGATGAACATTTAGATATGTTAATGGTATGTCATCACCTTGATAAAAAAGTTCCAGAAGATATTGCATTTGCTGAAAGTAGAATTAGAAAAGAAACTATAGCAGCTGAAGATATATTACATGACATGGGAGCTTTTTCTATTATTGCTTCTGATAGCCAGGCTATGGGAAGAGTAGGAGAAGTTATAACTAGAACCTGGCAGACAGCACATAAAATGAAAATCCAAAGAGGATCTCTTAGTGAAGATTCCTCAAATAATGATAATTTTAGGGTAAAAAGGTATATAGCTAAATATACTATAAATCCCGCTATTGCTCATGGTATAAGTAGTTCAGTTGGTTCCATTGAAGAAGGAAAAAGAGCAGACTTTTGTATTTGGGATAGAGCATTTTTTGGAGTAAAGCCGGAGATGGTATGTATAGGAGGATCCATAAGCACAGCTTTAATGGGTGATCCTAATGCCTCAATACCCACTCCTCAACCCGTTCATTTTAGACACATGTTTGGGGCTTATGGAAAATCGTTAACTAATAGCTCTATAACTTTTGTTTCAGAAAGTTCTATTGAAAATAATATAAGTGAAAATTATGAACTAACAAAACAATTAGTAGCGGTTAAAAATACTAGAAGTCAAATATCAAAAAATTCAATGATTAATAATAGTTTTCAACCAAATATAGAAGTTGATCCAGAAACTTATGAGGTAAGAGCTAATGGAGAAAAGTTGACTTGTGAGCCAGCTACTAGCTTACCTCTAGCTCAAAGGTATTTCTTATATTAATGTATAAAGTTAGTAAAATAATTAACAATAATGGCTGGAAGTATAAAGAAAACGATGAAATTATACTAGACTCTCAAGATAGAAATAGAAGAAGAATTAAGTTAGTGAGCAAAAGAAATGTTTCTTTTTTATTAGATGAAAGAAAAACAATTTTTTTAAAAAATGGGGCATTACTTATTTTATCTAATTCTTATAAAATAAAGGTTGTCGCTAAAATTGAACCTGTATTAAAAATTGAAGCAAGCTCAAAAAATAAATTATTAGTTTTAGCATGGCACATAGGAAACAGACACATTCCAGCAGAAATACATAAAGATTTTATTATAATAAAAAGAGACGAGGTAATTAGTGAAATGTTAAAATTATTGGGAGCCAAGGTACATAAAAAAAAATTAGCTTTTAGTCCAGAATCAGGAGCATATCACCAACATTAATCATGAAAAAATTTAGTAATATATTAAAACTATTAACATGGAATAATCAATCTTTTCCAATAGGTTCTTATTGTTTTTCTAGTGGATTAGAATATGCAGTTGAATCCAAAATAATCAAAACTGGAACAGAACTTCAGTGTTGGCTAAATGATTTACTTAAATACGGGAGCTTACATTCTGATGCTTTAATTCTTCTAGAGGCTTGCAAATTAGCTAATAAAAAAGAAAATAAAAAAATTAATGATCTTAATAACTTTGCAATTTCACTTAATCAATCATATGAAAAATATATAGAAAATTATGAACAGGGTAAATCTTTTATGAAAATAATAGAAGATGCATGGAACCACTCATTTATAAGTAAAAAACTAGTTTTTCCAATTGCCTACGCCTTAGCTGCAGTTCAGGAAAATATTAATAAAGAAGATACTCTAATTTGTTATTTGCATTCAAGCCTCTGCAATTTATTAGCTGCAGGTATTAAGCTTATTCCTCTAGGGCAAACTGAAGGTCAAAAAATTCAAATTGAATTAAATAAATATATAGAAATAGAATATAAAAATTTGCTCAAAAAAAGTATCAACGATATAGGAAACTGCGGTTGGGTGAATGACATTATATCAATGAAACACGAAAATCAATTTACAAGGATATTTAGAACATGACTAAAATAGATTTCAACCACAATGGTCCATTAAAAGTAGGAATTGGAGGTCCAGTTGGTTCAGGTAAAACTACACTTTTAATAGAATTATGTAGAGAGTTTAAAAAAAACTTTGAGATATGTGCAATTACGAATGATATTTATACAAAAGAAGATGCAAAAATATTATCAAGGTCTGGTGTGCTAAGTAACAATAGAATAATGGGGGTAGAAACGGGAGGCTGTCCTCATACAGCTATTAGAGAAGATGCTTCAATCAATATATCAGCAATAGATAAGATGAATAAAAGGTTTCCAAAGTTAGAAATTTTATTTTTAGAGTCAGGAGGAGACAATTTAGCGGCAACTTTTAGTCCTGAATTAGTTGATTTAACAATATATGTTATTGATGTATCAGGAGGAGAAAAAATACCTAGAAAGGGAGGACCAGGTATAACTAAATCAGACTTTTTAGTTATTAATAAAGCTGATTTGTCTAAAATAGTGGGTGCATCCTTAGATATTATGGAAAAAGATACTAACAAAATGAGAGATAAGAAACCTTGGACTTTTACTGAAGTAAAAAATAAGAAGGGATTAACTGAGGTATTTAATTTTATCAGAGATACTGGAGGTCTAGAAATCAGTGATTATTAGTTTTTTAAATAATGTCTTATGTACGGTATGGATTAATCAAATATGACTGAAGATTACAGAGAGTTTTTGATGTTAGAATATGCAAAAAAAGTTGCTAAGTCTGAAAGCATGGATTTTACAAAGGGATACTATAAAAATAAGATTAAAGATCTAGCTTGGTATAATCAGGATAAAGAATTAATGAAAAAACATCAAAGGTTTCTTAACTATATTTATTCCACTTTTGAAAAATATATTATACATCGAAACATAATCATTTATTTTTATGAAGGTATTCCTTGTTCGATTTCTGTTTTAAATAATACAGTAAATATATCTAGAACTGCTTTAACTAGAATTATTAATGACTCAATAGAAGAAAAGTGGTTATTTACTAAAATCAATAAAGAAAATAAAAGACAAACTTTAATATTGCCAACAGAGTTACGAATTAATTTTTGGTTGCTTTATTGTAAGAGCAAATACGAAAAAAGTAAGTTAGCCGGCTTAGCTGATGCACACAAAGCATTATATCATT
This sequence comes from Rhodospirillaceae bacterium, assembly GCA_902614225.1. GTDB lineage: Bacteria > Pseudomonadota > Alphaproteobacteria > TMED109 > TMED109 > TMED131. The sequence goes on along the minus strand of CACMKJ010000018.1, from coordinate 19,224 downwards.
ATGATGCAAATATAAAAAATTATTTAAAGAACAATAAATGACCCTTAATAATATAACTTTAGTTTATTCAAAATATACTTATTAAGCTTTTAGACCGATAAAAGCATAACTTTCATTGGCCTATTAAATATTAGTTTTTAGTATAATTTATGTATTGAAAGGAAATTATATGAAATACATAATAATAATTTTTAGTTTAATTGGTTTTAGTGCTTTTGCATGTGAGAGTGAAAGCTCTAAGTCAAACAATGACCTTCAAATATGGTTAGGGAAAAACTCTGAATTCTCAAAAACTCTAAATAATAGTAAATGTTTATTAGATAAAGAGTTAATGGGGTTATCTTTAAATAAAAAAAAACTAATAGCTAAACTAATTTTAAAATCTTATGAAATAGAGGAGAAAGCTAATAGTTATAGCTTTTAAATATATTTATAAATACAGATATAGTTAAATTAATATAATTAAATCTTGAAATTTACTTGTCAGAATCATAATTTAACTTATTAAATTATGATTAAATTTAGAAATATTTTTTTCCTATTTTTACTTTTTTTAAGTATCAACCTATTTGCAAATCAAATTACTAATGCTACTGATTTTGTTTATGATAAAAACTTAACAAACTACAAATATTTTTCTAAGGTTCATAAGTTTAAATTTATTTCACAAGGAATAAGTTTGGAAATGGCATATATGTATTTGCCCTCAAATAACAAATACAAAAAAACTGTAACTCTTTTACATGGAAAAAACTTCACTAGTAATTATTGGAAAGAAATTGATTTAAAATTAAATAGTTTAGGCTACGCAGTACTGATCCCAGATCAAATAGGTTTTGGTAAATCTTCTAAACCTCTAAATTACCAATTTACATTTGAAGCTTAAGCTTTAAATACAAAAAAATTATTAGATTCATTAAATATTACCTCTACACAACTCATAGCTCATTCAATGGGTGGTATGCTAGCATCTAGATTTTCCCTGATATATGCAGATATAATCTCTAACATAATATTAATTAATCCTATAGGTTTAGAAAATTATCTTGAATATGTAGAATATAGAGATATTAGTTTTTTTTACAAAAAAGAATTACAGCTTCAGCCTGAAAATATTATTAATTACCAAAAAAAAAAATTATTACAATGGTAATTGGAATGAAAATTATGAATTATTAGCCTCTCATCTTATTGGTTGGATAAATGGAAAGGACTGGGAATTATTAGCAAAAATTAGTGCTAAAACTTATGATATGATTTTTACTGGGTCAGTAATAGAAGAGTTTAAAAAATTTAAAGTACCAGTCTCTCTAATTTTAGGAACCCGAGATCGTACTGGACCAGGAAGAAATTGGAAAAAAACTGGTGTAAATTATGATTTAGGCTGATATGATTTACTTGGAAAAAGAGTAAAAGAAATGAATAGTAATGTTAACCTGATAGAATTAGAAGGATTAGGGCATCTTCCACAGATAGAAGACTTTGAATTATTTTATTCAGAATTAGAAAAAGTTTTACAAAACTAAATCTATTCTTTAGGGTACAATTTTAATATGAATGAGAAATACGATGTTGTTGTTATTGGAGCTGGCGCTGCCGGGATGATGAGTGCTATAGAGGCAGGCAAAAGAGGAAGAAAAACATTGTTAATAGACCATTCAAAAAAGATAGGAGAAAAAATTAGGATTTCTGGTGGTGGTCGATGTAATTTTACAAATATAAATGCTAGCCCCAATAAATATATTTCTAATAATCCAAGATTTATTATTTCTGCTCTTAATCAATACAATCAGGAAAATTTTATTGATTTAGTAAAAAGATATAAAATTAAATTTCATGAAAAAAAATTAGGACAATTATTTTGTGATAATAGTGCCCAAGAAATAATAGATATGCTACTAAATGAATGTAAATTAGCTAATGTAATTTTAAAAATAGATACTAAGGTTAAAGAGATCAATTTCAAGAATAAAATTTTTATTATCCGAGATAATTTGAAAACATACATTAGTAGTTCATTAATAATAGCTACTGGCGGATTATCTGTTCCAAAAATAGGAGCAAGTAAATTTGGATATGATGTAGCTAAAAAATTTAATTTAAATGTTGTTGATACCGTGCCAGCTTTGGTACCTCTTACCTTTAATGAAAAAATATTAAAAAAATGTAAATTATTAGCAGGAGTATCTGCAAATGCCATCATTTCTTTTAAAAAAACTTTCTTTGAAGAGGGAATGCTTTTTACACATAGAGGACTCAGTGGACCTTCAATATTACAAATATCTTCATACTGGAAAGAAGGAGAAACTTTAAATATAGATCTTTGTCCTCAAAAGAATATTTTTAAATTTATATTAGAAAAAAGAAATACTACTCCTAAACAGAATATAAATACTATTATAAATTCTTTCTTAGCCAAAAGACTAGCCACTTCAATATGTGAAGAAAATGAAATAACTGGAAATGTTGGAGAATTATCTAATAAAAATATTAAAAAGTTAGCAGACTCAATAAATAATTGGGTTGTTGAACCTATAGGTACAGAAGGTTATAGAACAGCTGAAGTTACTTTAGGTGGTGTGGATACAAATGAGTTGTCATCAAAGACTATGATGTCTAAAAAATATCCTGGATTATTCTTTGTAGGAGAAGTTGTTGATGTCACTGGGCATTTAGGTGGATATAACTTTCAATGGGCATGGTCATCTGGTTATGTTGCAGGTCAATATGCTTAACTTATATTTATTACTAATAAAAGTCGCTTACTTTTTTACTAGGATTAGCTTTTTTATCTATTGATTGTCCCGTAAGAGGTATGTCGGTTTTCTTTTTATAATTACTTTTATTTTGATTTTCATCACTACAGCCAATTAAAATAAAACTAAAAACTATTATAATTTTTATTAATTTTTTTATTTGCATATGAATTTATTATTTAATTAAATTATAACAATACTTCTTATAAATAAAAATATTTTGTATAATTAAGCATGAATAAAATAAAGAAATTTTTTAACTCAGATAATATTCAGCAAGCACTGTTATATATTACATTAGCTGCTATAATTCTTATAAGTATTTATATATTTTTTAGCTTTTATATAGAAATTTTTCTTACACTAATATTTGTTACATTAGTTTTAATTCTTAAAAAAATAAAGTAAAATACAGTTGCTTTAAATAAATATTATTTAGTTATACACTTTCTAGTTCCAGGTGGTGGAGGAGACGATGCCTTACCAGCAAAGCACTGTGCAATTGACATCCACTCAGTAGAAGTTTTTCCATTTAACTTTAAACTTAAATCTTTTATATTTCTAACCTGTGTTACAACTTGACAAAATTCTTCAGCTAATCCCTCTATTTTGTTTGAATTTTCATAGTCATTAAATTCCCAAATTTTTCCAGAAGGTGAAATTAGCTTTAAAAAAGGTTTTTTAAATGGAATTTTTTTCTTATTAACTTTATATGTCCAATTAAAAGTATTATTACCTATAATAACTATATTCAATATTCTATCTTTATTTTTTCTTATTTTGCCTAAAGTATCATATATTGCCTGTGAATGTGCCCAGGTTTCCATATGTCTGGCACTTATTGATGAAATTACGCTCATGTCTGGACCTACCCATTTAACTCTTTTTTTAGCATCCTCTTTTCTAAAAATTTCATAAACTTCTTTAAAGGTATTTTGCCAGGCATCAATTAATTCTTTACCATTTATATTTTTAGTAAAATTTTTTTCAAAATCACTTAATTTCTTTCCATTCTTAAAAAATAACTGTAACTCATTATTAAATTTTTCCCACTTGTCTTCACCTTTAAGGGACTTATAAGCTGCAATATTCCAAACATGCAGATGTCTAATTATATCAGTGAAAGACCAACTCTTAAATTGTGTACGAGTATTTAATCTATCTTCGGAGATATTTTTTAAGATATAGTGTATATCCTTAGACTCCTCATAAAAATCTTTAGCTTGCTCTAACATTTATTTATTCTAATCCTCATAATATAAGTCTTCCATATCTATATCTCTTATACTCTCTGCAGAAACTTCATAAATACTATTATACACATCTTTTATGGGAGGAGTTGTTTTTAAAACTCCTTCAATAAGAATTGGTTGGTACATAAACCTAACTTTTTCAGGCTTTTTTAGTTTAACAAAAATCATTTGATTTGGAGGGGGAGGAGGAACATGTATACACATACCTGCATCAGGAACTAAGACAAACTCTTCTACTGTTAAGCCTTCTCCATAATCAAATTCTAGAGGTACCATAAACCCATCTATTTGAATTTTTTGTCCTACCACTTCATCATTTATTAAAAGACCTGCCTTTTCTACCTTTTGTAAAAATACTTCATCTTCCCACATTTCTTCAGTGACTCCTGATTCAGGAACAAAGTCATAAGCATATTTTGGAACTAACTCTAACCACTTTAGCCTTACACTATCATTGCTATGAACATTATTATAAAATAATAAAAATATTACTAAACATTGAAAAAAGAATTTAAGAAACAATTGCACTTTAAATACCATCATTAATAGATTTTCTAAAAGCTTGAATACTTGGAAATATACTTACTAATAATGAAGAAATCAAAACTAAATTTAAAAAATATAAATTTCTAGCATTCCATAATTTTTGTTCTAGAAAAATACCAAATTGTCTATCTAATATAGGGAAAAAAATAAAGCTAGCTATTTGAACTAAAACAATAGCAAATATAATACTAAAAAAAGATATTAAGAATGCTTCAAACATAATTAAAGTAAAAATATTTTTAGGGGAGGCACCCACTATTCTTAGAAGTGCCATTTCTTTTCTTCTAATGTTTAGGTTAGAATACAGAATTGCTATCATTCCTATAATAGAACTTACAATAACCATACTTGATATTGATAACATTATATTTTCAGTTATAGATACTATCTGCCATAGTTTAGTAAGAACAATTCCTGGAATAATCGCTTGTAATGACTCTTCTTGATAATCATTAATTTCCCTTTGTATTTTAAATATAGTAATTGGAGACTTTAATTTTATTACTGCTGCAGTCAGTTCTTTGGGAGTTAAATCAAGATCTTCGATTTCTTTTTTCTTACTTTTAATTTTAGAAGGTAATTTTGATCCAGTTTTCCAATCTTTGTGAATGGCTTCTAATGCTTCAAGACTTACTAATACTAGTTTATCTGTTGAAGTTCCTGTTTTTTTTAATATTCCTTTTATCTTGAACGGAAACTCATCATGTAAAGATTGGGATGCTATGCCATGAGCAATAATAATATTATCTTCTAACTTATAATTTAATATTTTGGCTACATCGCTTCCTATTACAACATCAAAGGTGTTTTTAAAATATGTTCCAGATTTAAACTGTAATTTTTGATCTTTTCTATAAGAAAATCTTTCAAAATAATTTTGTGTGGTACCCATTACTCTAAATTGCTTATGACTATCACCTAAAGAAATAGGAATGATCCAATCTATTTCTGGCATTTTTGAAATTTGCTGGTAGCTTTCCCAGCTAATATTATTAGTAGGACTGCCAATCTGAAATAAAGAGTATAGTAATAACTGTATCTCTCCAGATCTAGCTCCTAGTATTAAATCTCCAGATTTTACATTACCGAAAAAGCTTTTTTTTGCTCCTAACCTTAATGTATCTATAGATAAAAATAATACTATAGATATTGTTAATGATATTATAGTTAAAGAAACTGTAATTTTTCTGCTTAATAAAGATTGTAAGGCAATATTAATTAATATTTTCATTTCACAACAAAATTTTTTCTAAATTAATGGACATATCAAAATTCTTTTTTAATGATGTGTCATGACTTGCCATAAGTAAGGTAACTTTTTCTTCATTACACAAATTCATAAGAAGATTAATAAAATCATTTTTATTATTTTCATCAAGGGCTGATGTTGCTTCATCTGCAAGAATTAAATATGGCTTATTTATAATTGCTCTTAAAATAGCTATTCGTTGCTTTTGCCCTACAGATAAATTCTTTGAATTATTTTGGTATAAAATATTTTTTTTTATATTTAACTTTTCAGCTAAATCAAAAGTTCTGTTATAAAAGTACTCTTTATCATGTTTCTTAAATTGTGTAAAAAAACAAGGCAATAATATATTTTGTAGGGGAGATAAATAATCTAAAATATTAAATTGTTGAAATATCACTCCAATATTATTAGCTCTAAATTGATCTTTTTTTTTCTGAGATAATTGATTTATTTCTATATTTTTTACAGATAAAATACCACTGGTAGGCGATAAAATTCCACTTATTAAATTAAGAAGTGTTGATTTTCCTGAACCACTTCTGCCAAAGATGATAATTTTTTTTTTATTTTGTATTTTTAGTTCTTTAATTTTTAAACTAAATTGTTTTTTATTTTTCCATTCAAATAGTAAATCACTTATTTCTATAACGTTATTCATCTAAGTTAATTAAAGTACCCATCAACATTAATTATATTGTCTTTTTTGTTTATGGTTTGTATCGTTTTTTTATTTTTAGCAATTAGGTTTATATTAAGTTCTTTGCTAAATGGAAAACTTTCAAAATATTTAATTTCTATACTTTTAATTGATGATATTTTCTCACAACTTAATAAATACTGACTTATAAATTCTGAATGCGAACCCTCATTAATGACCTTTGCAGAGTATTTTTCCTCTTTACAATTGGCGCTAGCAGGTACATAAATCATATTTTTATAATCACCTAGTATGTTTAATGCATTTCTGACCTTTTTAATATCTTCTTTTTTCTTAGCTTTATATTCAAAACCAACTACGTCGAAACCTGGCATCTCAAATTCAAATGATAACTGCTTCATATCTTGTACTAAATTAAGAACACTGACTCCATGTACATGGGCATCTAGAGCTTTTTTATCTTTCTTGGAATGTTCTTTATTTGTGTGGTCATGACTATGATCATGATTATGATGGTCATCTTCAGCAAAGCTATAAAAGCTAATCATCAATAGTAAACTAATAATAAATTTCATATAAATTCTCCTCTAATTATTATTTTCATGACTTTTTAAATCTTTTTTTATATCTTCATGATCTCCAGTAACAATATGGTTTTTACTTTTAACTACATACTTTTCAAGTATAGGAATAAAAAACAAGGGAACAATTCCTCCCAATACTATTCCTAATACCATTGTTCTAATATGAGGGTCTAAAAAACTAGCTATCACATCTGCTACTACATGCGATAAGGCAGCACCAAAAATCCCAGCTATATAACCATTAGAAATTATCTTTAGAAATCTGTTTATACTCCAACCCGTGTAATATCCTAAAATCATGATTGCAGCATGAAAGAAACCAAATACAAATCCTCTTAAATTAGCTGAAAATCCATAAAGGTAATGTTCAAGTAGATGTTCCATTAACTACATTTAGGACAAATAACAGGTATTTCTACAGAGCGAGTATTATTAAAAGCAAGGTTCAACTTAGCCGTACTTTTTTTTAGATTCAAACCCATTTTTTCGTTGCAGGTTTCAAATACTTTTTCACAAACTGTACAAAAATTTAAAATATGGGTGTGCTTTTCTTCTGGAGTAATACATAAAAAGAATTTATTAATTGCAGAAACTTTATGGATAAGTCCTAAATCAATCCAAAACTCTAAAACCCTATAAATTTGCGAAATATTTATATTAACATCTCCATTACTATTAATCTCATCTCTTAATTCATACGCAGATACTGGCCTTTTATACTTTGATAATGTTTTTATAACTAAAGTTCTGGATGGAGTTAAAGACTTTTTATTTTTTAAACAATAATTAAGTAAATTTTCTGTATTGGCTAAATCCATAAGCTAAAAGTAATATAAAAAAAAAAATTATCAATAAAATAATTTACACTATTGCAATACTATTGCAAAAATGATAATTTAGCTTTAAGTTATTAATTTCATAACACAAATACTATCAAAAAAGAAAAGGAAGAGATATGAAGAAGAGTTTATTTATTATAATATTAAGCATTTTTCTTATTAAAAACTTAAATGCAGATATTAATAAAGAAGTATCTGACTTAAAAAATGAATTTAAGCTGATTAAAGAAATTTATGAAAATAAAATTGAAGCTTTAGAAGCTAAAATAGAAAAATTAGAGAAAGAAAAAATTAAACATGAATCTAAAGTAGCTGATCATCATGATGAACATGATGAACATGATGCACATGCTGAAGAAAATAATTTTAATATAGAAGCTGTATTAAATGGAAAATACACCTCCTTTACAAGAAGTGGAGAAGTTTCACCTAAGGGATTTGGTACCGCACACGAAGGAGAGAGAGGTAGGGAAGGATTACAAATTGGAGAGTCTGAGTTAATAATTAATTCTGACGTAGGTGAGAAATTTAGTGGTTCACTTACAGCTGCTATTGTTAGGGAAGATGGAGCTGACAAAATAGAATTAGAAGAAGCATATTTAGAAACTTTAGATGGAAGTTTTTTAGATAATACATTTTTTAAATTTGGTAGGGCATTTTGGAATGTTGGCATACTCAATCCGCAGCATGCTCATGCTGATGATTTTGCAGATAGACCTTTACCTTATAGAGTCTTTTTAAATAAAGCATATAATGATGATGGCCTAGAAGCTTCATATTTATTTAGTTCTTCTGAAATAGGTTTTGGAATTTTTAGAGGAGAAGACTTCCCGTTCGGTAATACTGCAGGCAGTGAGGGTAGTGGAAGTGACGCCTGGTCAGCTTTTTACAAATCTACTTTAAATCTTTCAAATACTGAAGAACTTGCTTTTAATCTGTATCATTTATCAGGAAAATCAAAATCTCCTAATGCAAGATTAGGTAATGAAGATACTGTAACATTTAGTGGGGATAGTGATTTATCTATTATAAATTTAGATTATGAAAATTCGTATAGTTCTAATCAGAAATTTAAAATTAGTGCTGAATATTTTTATAGAAATCAAGATGGTACTTTTGCAGATAGTGAAGAATCAACTGGAAATGTAGCCTTTGATGATAATGATAGTGGTTATTATTTAGCTTTAGTAAATCAGTTTAATGATCACTTAAGTCTGGGTTATAGATATGGTAAATTAGTTCCTGCAGATGTTCCTACTGGACTTGTTGGAAGTGCATTAGATTCGGGAAATAATGATCCTGAAACTCATTCTATAATGTCAGAATGGAAGTTTGATTCTTCCTCTATTATGAGATTACAGCTAAACCATGAAACTCCAAGAGCTGAAATAGTAGACAATCAAATTATTTTTCAATACATTATGTATTTAGGTTCTGGAGGACATGATGGACATGACCATTAAAATTAAGGAGAATTAATTATGAATATTGCGCAAGTAAAAAAACAATTTAGCGATAAGCTATCTATATGTCTTTCACTTTGTTGTATTTTACATTGTATTGCTTTACCAGTAATTATATTAATGATTCCTAGTTTTGCATCTTTATGGATAAATAATGAAAAAGTACATGTTATATTAGTATTATTTGCAGTTCCTATTAGTTTGTTTGCAATGGCTAAGTCCTTAAGAGTACATCATAATTATAAGTGTATAAGTTTAGCTGTTATAGGTTTATCCCTTCTTGTAGGTGCAATCTTCATGCATGATATTAACTTTGGTTCAGAGAGGCATAGTGGACATGAAGAGGTTGCTCATAATGAGGAAGCTGAGCATAAAGATGCTACTCATCATGAAGAAGGCGGACATAAAGAGGCTACCCATCATGAAGAAGCTGGACATGGACATCATGAACATGGAGGCATCGGAGAGACACTTGAAACTATTTTTACAGTATTAGGTGGTTTAATTTTGCTAGGTGCACATTATTTAAATATTAGATCAATTAGAGAAGCTATTTAAATTTATTAAGAATAAATGCTAGATTAAGGCAATGAAGTCATTTTATATTGCCTTAATTTTTTTTGTATTTAAAATAAATGCGAAAGAAAAATATAGTAGAAATTCTTTTCATTTTCAGTAATATCCGGCAAAAATAGATATAGGGTATTATACAAAAAAACATTGCAAAACAAATATAGATCATGTTTTTTCATTAAAGGATGCTTTTGATAGTGGTGCTTTTAACTGGACCTTGGAGAAAAAAAAAGAATTTGCAAATGATAAAGAAAATCATGTTCCCGCTTGTCATAAAATAAATAGCTCAAAAAGGTCAGCAACTCCTAAAAATTTTTAAAGAAGAAGTAATGATAAAAAAGGTTTAGAATATGAAATTATTAATTTTTGTAATTATGTTAATATTTATTTTAAGATTAAAAAAAAATATAACTTATCTTTTAAAAACAATGATACTGATTTATTTAATAAGTGTTCTATAAAACTTAAAAATGACAAATAAATGTCAAATCTTGAAATTTTTTTATTAATAATTCTAATATTATTTTTTCTTTATATGGGTTGGAAAATAAGAGAAATTCATAAAAATATAAAATTTTATTTATATAAAAGAAAGGGGAAAAAAGCTGAACAAAAAGCTATTAAATTATTAAAAAAGAATGGATATAAAATTGAAAGTTTTCAAACTACAGCATAGGGAAAATTATTACAGGATGATAAAACGATTAATTTTTTTATTAGAGCAGATTTGATTGTATCTAAAGGTAAGAAAAAGTTTATAGCAGAGGTAAAGTCAGGAAAGACAGCTTCAATTGAAGAAAATAATACTATGAAGCAACTATTAGAATATTCTACATTATTTAATTTTAAAAACTTAATATTATAGATGCAAAAAAAAATAAAATTAAAAAAATAGAATTTTAGTATAATAATATTTAATATAAGTTTTTTATAATAATAAAGTCATCTTATGAATATTTACTGGGATTCAATTTTTACTGCTATAAATTTAATAGTTAGCTTAGATAAAAAACTTATAGAGGTTTTTTTCTTATCTTTTAAAGTAACTATAATAGCACTATTTATTTCATGTTTTATAGGTTTGCCATTAGGTACTTTTTTGGCTACTCAGAGATTTAAGGGAAGAAATCTTTTAATAGGTATTATTAATTCTTTAATGTCTTTACCACCTGTAGTTGTAGGTCTATTTGTATATATTAATTTATCTAGGTCTGGTCCTTTTGGCTGGTTAGGAATACTCTACACTCCTGCAGCTATGATTATAGCGCAAATTGTTTTAATACTACCTATTATCGCCGGCTTAACAACACAAATCATAGAGGACCTTCAAGAAAATTATAATGATTTATTTGTTTCTTTAGTTACGCCCAAAGTCACAACAATTAAGGCTTATATTATCGATGCAAGATATTCGCTTATTACTGCAGTTTTAGCTGGTCTTGCAAAAGGAATCTCTGAAGTAGGAGCTGTGATAATTGTTGGAGGAAATATAGATCATCTTACTAGAGTAATGACAACGACGATTACGATGGAAACCTCAAAAGGTGAGCTTTCTCTAGCCCTGGCTTTGGGGATTATACTTTTAATTACATCTATTACCATAAACCTAATAGTAACTTACAAAAAATATAATTTAAAGGATAGATACTATGGTAACTAAAAAAAATACTTTAATGCCTATAAAAGTAAAGAAACTTAATTTTGAAAAAGGACATAGAAAATTACTTACTGATATTTCTTGTGAAATAAAAGCAAAAGGTATCACCATTATTTTAGGACCAAATGGAGCTGGCAAAACTTTATTTTTAAAATGTTTACACGGATTAATAAGTTATAGTACTTCTGAAGTTACTTTTGCAAATAAAACTTTAAATAAAAGTATTAGGAAACAACAATCTATGGTTTTTCAATCTCCTATATTATTAAGAAGATCTGTTTTTAAAAATATTTCATTTGCTTTACAACAAAGAAGTAAAATAATTAATAAAGAAAAAATATTGAAAGTTTTAAAAAGGGTAGATTTATTAAATTTAGTTAATGAGAATGCTATATTTTTGTCTGGTGGAGAAAAACAAAGATTATGTCTTGCTAGAGCAATTGTAACATTACCCAAAGTTCTTTTTTTAGATGAAGCAACATCTAATTTAGACCCTTACTCTATTCAAATAATAGAAAAAATTATCAAAGAGGTTAATAGAAAAGGGACAAAGGTAATAGCAGTTACCCATGATTTGTTACAGGCAAAAAGATTAGCTGATGATATTATATTTATTAATAAAGGAAAAATATCTGAGTTTACTAGTGCGAAAATATTTTTTTCAAAACCTAAGTCAAGAGAAGGTAAGCTTTTCATAGCTGGGAATTTAGTCGTTTAATAATGCAAAATTTTATTATTTCAATTTTAATTTATTTATTTATTTCAGTAATAAAAGCAGACAATAGCATTATTTTACAATCTACAACTTCCTTAAAAAATTCAGGATTTTATGATTATATTTTACCGTTTATATATAAAGATTTAGGTATAAAAGTAAATGTTGTGGCTGTAGGAACTGGCGCAGCAATAAGAAACTCTATGAATTGCGATGGAGATTTACTAATTGTGCATAGTCCTCAACAAGAGAAAGTTTTTATGGAAAATGGTTTTTCTAAAAAAAATCATTATATCATGCATAATTATTTTGTAGTAGTAGGTCCTAAAAATGATCCTGCAAAGATTAGTAATTTAAATGTTAAAAGTGCTTTTAAAAAATTTTTTAAAACAAAAAGTTTTTTTATATCTAGAGGCGATAATTCAGGTACAGACTATAAAGAAAAAATGATTTGGAAAAGTTTAAATCTAAACTCATCGAAATTTTCAGTAAATTGGTATCTAGAAACTGGAACTAGTATGGGAGCCACTATAAATACTGCTGTAGGTTTAAATGCCTATACTTTTACTGATAAAGCTACTTGGCTCTCCTTTAAGAATAAATTAGATTTTATAATTTACTCAGATGATGAAGAAAATTTAATTAATATATATAATGCACATATAATAAGCAAAAAAAAATGCCCTCATAGTAAATATAAGCTTGCTAATAGAGTTTTAAGTTGGTTGTCATCTGAAAATTCTAAGAAATATATCATAAATTTAAAAAATAAAAATCAGCAATTATTTTATGTCAAATAATATTGATCTTTTTCTTTATTCTAATAGTATATAGGCTATGGAAAGAGGATATAAATTAAAAGATAGACCAGAATACAAGTCTAAGCCACAACCTATTACATTTAAAAAAACAGATACTGTGGCCAAAGCAGTTAAAACAATGTCCGATAAAAATTACGGTTCAGTAGTTATAGTTGATAACAAAGATAAAGTAATAGGTATTTGTACTGAAAGAGATATTTTAAAAAAATTGGTTAATCAAAAGCTTTCAGCTGATAAAACAAAGCTAGAAAAAATTATGACTCCTAACCCAAGAGTGGGTAAAGAAGATGATGAGGTATTATCTTGGTTAAGAACAATGTCTAATGATAGATTTCGAAGATTACCAGTAGTAGATAATCAAGGCAAAATAAAAGCCATATTTACACAAGGGGACTTTGTGTCTTACACTTGGCCAGATTTATTGTACCAAGCTACTCAAATGACAAAGGCTTCTATAACAAAGCACTTTAATGCTACATCTATTATAATTATGATAATGCTCTACAGTGTAGCAATGATTTTTGCTATAAGATTTATATAATAGTGTTTATCTTAACTGATAAAATAATTTAGTATAAATGCATTGAACTAAGTACGACATTTATAAGAATCTAAAAGACAAAGCTCCTCATCTTTATTGATTTCATAAAATTCTATCTCTAAATGGTTTTTTTTATTTTTACCTTCCAAGTCTTTAACCACTGAAGAATCTTCTTTTAGAAAATTTATAATCATACCATGTTTTATTCTAGCAACAACAGACTTTGGTTTTCTTTTCACCGAAACTAAATACATTTTTAGTTGTTGTCTATGACTATTCTGTATAGATGAACTCAATTTTAATTCTAATATTAAAGGAGGTTTTGATTTATTTAAAAAAAAGTCAGGAGAACCAAGCTTTACAGGTATATCTTTATAAAAGACTTCTAAACTAATTTCTCTCATATAATCAATTTTGGACTTTTCTAATTCATATCCAAAGGCTAGTTGAAAATCTTTTTCATCAAAATTTAAACCACCCATATGTAGATATACTTCCTTAGATATTTGTATAATTTTTTTTAACACTTAGATAATAAGCTGAGATTGTTTTTTAAAAAAAACACAATCATTACAGTTTTCATTAATTACAGGTGGTTCATTCATTTGTAAAATATCTAAAGCTAAAGTAACTCTATCAATTAACTTTTCATAAACTCTATTTTCTAATTCCACATAACTCACATTAAAAATAAAATTACAATTCATTCCATCTTTATTGTCTATTTTATGAGGGTCAAATTGAAGAATTGCTAATTTTATAATAGGGCTGAGTAATGGTGTTTTTATAGAATTAATTTCACCAGGATTCTCAAAAATAGTAGCGTAAGCTTCTAATTGAAACTTATAAAAATCAGCTTTTTTTTCAGATATTTTTGTTGTTTTAAAGTCAATAATTCCATAAGTTTTATCTTCAAATTCTATTACTAAATCTGGTATGCCTACTAATTTGAAATCTCTGCCCTTATTATCTTTGAGCAAATTTGATGAAATTTTTTTTGGTAATTCATTGTCTTGTAAAAATCTGCCTTTAGGAAGCTTTTCTGAAATAAAACTAGTATCTTTATTAATAAAAAAACTTTTTTGTATCAAGTCTAACTGATTAAATACAGGTGGAGGAAAATTATTAGTTTGTATGCCTAGTTTTTTTGATAAATAAAAGCATCTATGACATTTGTTAATCTGAAAGTCTAAAGAAGAGGGCGATAATTCTATTATTTTTTTTATCTTATTATGTGCTAGGATTTCTTCTTTTTTATCACTTTCAATCCATTTTTGAAAACTAGAAGCATCTATACCGTCAGGAACATACCATTTTTTTCTTTCTGCGTCCCATTTACCCCCTAAGGCTTTACATTCATCTTTTTCATTAAAAGGACAATTTAAGAAAATCATTTTTTTATAATATAGTAGATAACAGAAAAGTAAAATATATCATATTTATAAGATTAAAATAGTTTTATTTGTTTAATTGGAGAGGTTAGGTTTTTTTCATTTTTTATTAGCATTCTATACATATAAATTCCTTCAATAACCCTTTGAACGTAGTTTCGTGTTTCGCTTATGGGTATTAATTCCATCCATGTAACAGGATCTATTTCATTTTTTCTTGGGTCACCATATGTTTTTAACCATCTGTTTACTCTACTTGGTCCTGCATTATAAGCTGCGAGAGCTAGTACATAGGAGCCATTAAATTTATTAAGCATTTCTTTGAAATAAAAAGATCCTATTTTAATATTATAGGCTGGCTTAGATGTTAAATAAACTCTTTTATATTTATAATTGTTCTTTTTTGCGGTTATTCTTGCAGTTCTAGGCATTAATTGCATTAATCCTCTTGCTCCTGCTCTACTTTTTGCTTTGACATCAAAAGCGCTTTCTTGTCTAGTAATTGCTAAAGTAACAGGTAAGGGTATTTCTGTATTTTTATTTATTAAATTCATTAATTTTGTGTTAGGCACTGGAAAGTTTAAACTAGGAATATAAATATTATTGTAGATAGCTTTTTTGCCAACAAATATTGAAAATGAGACCTGATTAAAGTCATTAAGTATTTTTGAAAGCATTAAAATATCCTTAGTATTTTTAGCTTGAGTAACTAAATGCATAGCAAATATTCTAGATAATTTTCTATTTTCTACTTGTAATAGTAGAATTAGAGCTCTTACTAATTCATCTTCTTTGAATTTTTTGAATTCGTCTTGGTTAAATTCAATACTTTGAGAAGGCAAAAATAACTCTCTATCTAATTTTTTTAGTGCTAATTGCCCATAAAATGTAGCTGGAAAAGCAGCTGCTCTTTCGTACCATATTTTAAAATCTTCTTTGTTACCTATTTCTTCTAACGCTTTTCCTGCCCAATAGGATGCTCTAGCTTTAGAAATAGGCGTTTTAACTTCTAAAAACATCTTTGAAAAATATTTATAAGCTGATTTAGGTTCCTTATTAAATGTCAGGGTAAGCCAGCCTGCTAGCCACTGTGCTTCTGATAAATAATCTTTGCTAGATAAATTATATTTCTCTATGATTTTCGTTGCTAATTTATAATTTTTATAACTAAGTTGTTTTCTTGTATGATAATTAATTTCTCTCCACCATTTTTTTGGATAAGAATATTTTCCATCATAAGATAATAGTAATTCAAGGGAAGATTTTTCAAGTCTAGCTTTCCTTCTCCATTTTACTCTTTCAAAAATTAAAGACTCTTCGCTAATTAAATTTTTTGGGACATTCTTAATTGCTTGGTCCACATTTCCTCTTCTTCTGGAAAGTTTAATTTTTGCAATTGAAAATTGTTTTATGTCTGAAGAGACTCTTTTTAGCTGTCTATTTGCACTGCTCCATTGTCTCTTCCAGATTAAAATTTCTAATCTTTTTGTATTTTCAGAATTAGAGATAATATTCTTATAACTTTTTAAAATATATTTTTCTTCTGAATAACTAAAACTATTATTTACCCATGTTTCTTTTAAAAGCCAATTACCTTCTTCAACAAAATTATTTTTAATTAATATTTCGCTAAGTTTAATTTTTGCAATAGGAGTAATTGGTGGGTTTTCTTGAAACCAATCTAATGTTTTTTTAATGTCATTTGTTACTTTTTTGCTTTCTATTTTGGCTTTTACTTTATTAATCTTTGGCCATGTTATGCTAGTATTATAAAAGTTTTCTAGATCTTTTTTTGAAGATACTCCATCATCAGCAATAAGCCATCTCCAAATTATTATTTTTCTAGCAACCTCATCATTAATTTTGTCAATTCCTTTTATTGATCTAGCCCATTTTTTCTGATCACCCGACTTTAAAGAAAGCTTAAATATTTTTTCTTCATTTAAGTTTAAGCTTTTAGAATATTTATCATCTGCATTTAATAAATGAGTAAATAAAATCTGCAAAGAAAATATTATAAAAATTTTAAAATATGGCATAATAATAATCTATAAAAAATTTAAATGGGAGTAAAATGAAATATCAAGGATCTTATTGTGCACTAATAACACCTTTTAAAGATGATAAATTTGATGAAAAGGGCTTTATTAAAATAATTGAATGGCACATTAAGCAAGGGACTCAGGGAATTGTGCCTTGTGGCACTACTGGAGAGTCTCCAACCTTAAGCCATGACGAGCATAAAAAAGTAGTTGAATTAGCAGTAGAAACATCTGGTGGGTCACTTCAGGTTATTGCAGGTACTGGTTCAAACTCAACCAAAGAGGCAGTATCATTAACTAAACACGCAAAGCAGTGTGGTGCAGATAGTGCACTGGTAGTGGTGCCTTACTATAATAAGCCAAGTCAAAAAGGATTAAAAAAACATTTTTTAAAGATAGCTGATACTGTAGATCTTCCTATTTTTATTTATAATATTCCTGGAAGAAGTGTAGTAGACATGAGTAACGAAACCATTGAAGAGCTATCAGAACATGAAAATATAATTGGAATTAAAGATGCATCTAATGATTTAAGTAGACCAGCTTATCTTAAACAATATATTAAACATAAGAAATTTTATCAATTATCTGGAGAGGATGTTACTCAGTTAGCTTTTTTAGCTCAAGGAGGTGATGGAGTAATTTCTGTTACTGCAAATATAGCACCTAAAAAAGTTGCAGATTTACATAAATTTTGGTTTGCAGGAGATATCATGCGAGCAACTAAGATAGATTCAGAATTATTTAGTCTAAACAATGCTCTTTTTTTAGAAGCAAACCCTTGCCCAGTAAAATATGCTGCCTTCAAGTTAGGAAT
The DNA here is from genome assembly GCA_902614225.1 of Rhodospirillaceae bacterium. Taxonomy (GTDB): domain Bacteria; phylum Pseudomonadota; class Alphaproteobacteria; order TMED109; family TMED109; genus TMED131. Next base: position 1,316 of record CACMKJ010000018.1, on the reverse strand, counting down.
TTGTAATTATGAGTTAAGGTTACCTCTATGCGAGATTTTAGAGAAAAATGAGCTCATAATAGATAAAGTATTAAAAGATTTAAATATAACTTTCGATTAATGCAAATAGTCGCAAATAATAAAAAAGCTTTTTTTGAGTATTTTATTTTAGAAAAAATAGAAGCAGGTATACAATTAACAGGCGATGAAGTGAAATCATTAAGGGTTGGTAAAGCTAGCATAAAAGAAGCATATGCTGAGGCAAAGAAAGGGCAACTTTTTTTAGTAAACTCAGATATATCTAATTATGAGAAATCTTCAAGTTATTCAAAATTAAATTCTAAAAGAGTAAGGAAGTTATTAGTTCATAAAAAAGAAATATCAAAGCTTCAGGGTAAAATAGAAAAAGAAGGAATGACTATAGTACCATTGAAAATATACTTTAATAAAAAAGGCATTGCTAAAGTAGAAATTGCTGTTGCCAAAGGTAAAAAATTGTATGATAAAAGAGAGGTTAAAAAGAAAAAAGATTGGAATATGCAAAAAAAGAGATTATTAAAAAATATCAACTAAAATGGAGATGATTGATTATTATGTTCAAAATTACTATTATTGTTATTAAATTATTTTTATATTCGTTTATGTCTATGAGTACAGAATTTTATAATTTCCAATTTGAAAGTATTGAAGGAAATAAAATGCCCTTAAAAAATTTTCGAGGGAAAGTAGTTCTTTTAGTAAATACCGCATCAATGTGTGGACTTACTAAGCAATATGCTGGTTTGCAAGAATTACATGAAGAGTATCAAGATAAAGGCTTAGTTGTATTAGGTGTTCCATCTAACAGTTTTATGCAGGAACACGCATCTGAAGATAAAGTAAAAGATTTTTGTGAAACTAATTTTAATATAACATTTCCGATGACTCAAATCGAAGAGGTAATTGGTAGTGAAAAACATCCATTATATGCATGGTTAAAGGAAGAATATGGTATTAAACCTAAATGGAATTTTCACAAAGTTTTATTTGATAAATCAGGAAATTTAGTAGATTCTTATTCTGCTTTAACAAAGCCTAAAAGCAATAAATTAATAAAAGTAATTGAGGAAAAAATTAAAGGATAGGACTCTAAATATGAGGGTCATTTTCTATACTTTTTTATCTATTTTAGGAATTAGTCTCTCATTAATAATTCTGATGCCATCCTTGTTTGATATCAATAATTATAAAGGTAAGATAGAAAATTTATTCTTAAATAAAACAAATAATACTTTAAAGATTGCTGGAGAAATAAGCCTTTCTTTCTTTTCTGGACTTAGGTTATCTGTCAAAGATAT
>CACMKJ010000017.1 GCA_902614225.1 Rhodospirillaceae bacterium | reverse complement strand
AATATTATCTAAATTTTCCTTTACCCACAGATCATCAAAGTAATCAGCAAAAGTATCTGCTAATAAGTTAAGATTATAGTCAAAATTATTAACTTCTATATTTTCTATATCTGAAGAAAAAATAACTTCCTGCGTCAAACCATTATAAACTTTTATACTCAGATTTAGTTTTTCATTTTTGTTTTCAACACTAACTAGCAAAATAAATGCTTGTACTGCCTCATATTTATTTGCTAATTTTTTAATTTTAAAATATCTAAGATTAATTGCATCTTGAGCACTTAATGTAATTAAATCATCAGCTTCTGCTGTTGGCAAAGTAAATAAATTTAGGTTTGAATCTAACGGTCTTCTCAGCCAGACATCAAACCATGGATTAGGGTCATCCCATAAAATTAATCTTTTTTCAAAGTTTATAATAGGAATAATCAAAGTTTTTGGACCTTTTTTTGAAAAAAAATCTACATCTTTACTTTCTAAAAATTTTTCTAATTTATTTTTTTCAAAGGTAACAGTAATTAAAGCACTATACTTTTCTCTCTTATATTTTTCATTCTCTATAGAATATCCAGAAACATAATCTCTAGCCTCTATTAAATTTATTAGATTAATTATATCTGAAGTTTCTTTTAAAGTTATCCATTTCAAATATCTTGATAATGCTATTTTATAAGATGCTTCAATTGCCATAGTCCTGTGATCAGCATTCCCTTTAATCTCTAATTCTATGTAAATATTTTTTACTTCAGCTTGATTAGTACTAAAAGAAGCATTTACAAAAAAATAAATTAAAAATGTTAAAAAAATATTTTCAAATTTTATTATGTTGAAAGTTTTCAAAGTATTTTATAACCTACTTATAAAAATAGTATGAGTAAAAAAAAAAATTATAATTTCTCTTACCTAAATTCAGGTGTTAATGTAAGTTTGGGTAATGAATTAGTCAAGGCAATAAAACCCATTTCAAAAAAAATTAATGATAAGAATGTTTTAAATGGTATAGGAGGCTTTGGAGCAGTTTATAACCTAAATCATACAAATTACAAAAAACCTTTATTAGTATCTGCAACTGATGGAGTAGGAACCAAAATTTTAATAGCTAAAGATATGAATAAATATGATACAATAGGAATTGACTTAGTGGCAATGTCTGTAAATGATCTAATTGTTCAAGGAGCTAAACCTCTTTTCTTTCTCGATTATATAGCAGTAGAAAAAATCAAAAAAAAAGTAGTTCTTGATATAATTAAGGGAATTGTTAAAGGATGTTCTAAAGCCTCATGCTCATTGGTTGGAGGAGAAACAGCAGAATTACCAGGATTATATCAGAACTCTCATTTTGACCTTGCTGGTTTTGCTGTAGGCATTGTTGAAAAAAGTAAATTATTACCAAAAAACAATATTAAAAATAATGATGTTTTAATTGGATTACCAAGCAATGGAATTCATTCTAACGGGTTCTCTTTAATTAGAAATATTTTCAAAGAAAAAAAAATTAGTTACAAGAAAAAATTTTACTCAAATAATTCCTTTGGAGACATTCTTTTAAAACCTACCTCAATCTATGTTAAAACTATACAAAAAATTATAGATAAATTTGATATTAAAGGAATATCACACATAACAGGAGGAGGCATAGTAGAAAATTTACAAAGGGTTTTACCAAAAAATACTGGAGCAGAAATTTTAATAGATCAGCTAAGTTTCAATAAAAAAAATAGTATTTTCAATTGGCTTTATCAAAATTGTAAGCTAAGTCAAAAAGAAATGTTAAAAACCTTCAATTGTGGAATTGGAATGATTTTAATTATAAAAAGAAAAGATTTAGAAAAATTTTCCTCGTTTAGTAAAAAGATCAAACAACCCATAAAGGTTTTAGGAAAAATAAATAACAAAAAAAATATTATTTTTATTTAATCATTTCTAATTTACTAAAGAAAAAAGAAGTTTCTATATTAGCATTTTCCATACTATCAGAACCATGCACTGCATTACATTGAATATCAGTACCATAAAGCTTTCTAATGGTTCCTTCTTCAGCCTCATCTGGGTTAGTACTTCCCATTATTTCCCTGTAAAAGGAAACTGCATTTTGAGCTTCAATAATTTGAACTAGAATTGGCCCCGATATCATAAAATCAACTAATTCATTAAAAAATGATCTTTCTTTATGAACTGTATAAAAAGCTTCAGCTTGCCTTTTTGTAAGAACAATTTTTTTTTGTGCAATAATTGTAAAGCCTTTATTTTCAATAAAGTCTATAATTTTTCCTGAATATTTTAATTTCATTGCATCTGGTTTAATTATTGATAGCGTATCTTGTGTACCCATTAGTTTTCCTTAAGTTATTTAAAATTTTTAAAAACTAGTTCATCTAAAAGCCTTACTCCAAATCCTGATCCACCTTTGGGTGTCATTGGTCTATCTGATTTAGCCCAAGTAACACCTGCTATATCTAGATGCATCCAAATTGTATCTTTTATAAAGCGTTTTAAAAATATTGCTCCTGCAGTTGAACCAGCTCCTCTTCCTGATCCTACGTTTTTCATATCTGCAATATCAGACCTAATATCCTTTTCATAACTATCATCAACTGGCATATTCCATACTTCCTCTCCCACCTTTAGCCCTAATTTAGTAAGTTCATCTGCAAAATCTTTATTATTAGAAAACATTCCTGCTTTTTCTTGTCCTATACTTACAATTATAGCTCCAGTTAGAGTAGCTAAATCTATTATTTTTTTTGGTTGAAATTTTTTCTGAGCATACCAAAGTATATCTGCAAGTACTAATCTTCCTTCTGCGTCTGTATTAATTACTTCTATGGTTTGCCCTGACATAGATTTCACAACGTCACCTGGTCTTTGTGCTGTGCCTGAAGGCATATTTTCAACTAGCCCTATTACGCCAGATACATTTGCTTTAGTTTTTCTTAACGCTAATGCTTTCATAAGTCCTAAAACAACAGCTGAGCCACCCATATCATATTTCATCTCTTCCATTCCTCCAGATGGCTTTATCGAAATACCTCCTGTATCAAAAGTTACTCCTTTGCCTACAAAGCTATAATCCATAGTTTTTTTTGATTTATTACCTCTCCATTCTAAGGTGACAACATATGGTTTATTGGCACTGCCTTGAGCAACACCTAATAGAGCTCCCATTTTTAATTGTTTTAATTTTTTTTCATCAAGTTGTTCGACTTTTAAACCAATTTTTCTTAACTTTAGTGCTTCCTTTGATAACAATAATGGAGTTAGGTTATTTGAAGGTTCACTAACTAAATCTCTTGTAAGAAAAACACCTTCTTTAATCGCATTGAAACGATACCACTCGCTTTTAATATTTTTATGATTGGCGCTATATAAATTAATAGTTTCAAGATAGTTTTCTTTTATTTTCTTCTTATCTGAAAAATATTTATTAAATCTATAAGTATTTAAAGAAATACCGTATAACATTAAAGCTAATTCGTTAGCTTTAAAAGTTTTATCATTTAAAATTAAACTAGCTTCTTTTATTTTTTTATTATTCAGCATTGTAGTAATTGTACTACCAAGCTTACCCAAATCAATATCACTAAAAGAACTATTTTTATTGACACCTAGTATTATAATTCTGTCTGATCTTGAACCTTTAGGTAATATTAAATCTAATTTATTATTTTCTTTATAATTAAAGTTAACTACTTTCATGGCCTGCTTAATGTAATTAGAATTTTTTTTATCTAAATTACTTAAATACTCATGCATAGGTTCATTTTTAGCACATACAAAAAATAAAACACCTTTATCTCTAGAAAACTCTGAATTAAAATTAAATTTCATGTTAAATTACTCCAATATCATTTTTAGAATTATGTATTATTTTTATGTTATTATATTGATGTAAACAAGTAAAAAAATGCGAATAGATAACTTTATATTTATAAAATATATTTTTCTGAATATTTTAAAACCTTTTTTAGTTATAAGTTTAGTGCTAACAGGTATAGTTTGGCTATCTAGGTCTTTAAAATATATTGATTTGATAATTAATAAAGGATTATCCCTAAGTTCTTACTTTTGGTTTATAAGTTTAATAGCTCCTAAAATTTTAGCACTTTTATTACCATTGATATCTTTTGTGGCAGTAATATACACATATCAAAAATTAAAGGGTGAGTCAGAACTATTAGTTATAGAAACTTTTGGTCTATCAAAATTATTTCTTATGGTCCCAGCTATTATATTCGGTGGAATTGTAGCACTATTCTTGCTGTTAATAGAACTATACCTAAGTCCAAACAACTACAAAATTTTTAAAAGTTTTCAATCAGATTTAAGAAATAATTTTGTTATGTCCACCCTAGAGGCAGGATCTTTTCATAATCCTATAATGGGGCTTACAGTTTACATAGACAAGACTGAAAAGACTGGGATAGTCAAAAATATTTTAATACATGATACACGCAATAAAGAGATAGAAAGTACAATTTTAGCTAAACATGGGATATTGTCGAATTTTGAAAATAAAACTAAAGTAATAGTTTTTGATGGGACTAGGTACGTTTATAATTATAAGAATAAAAAAACATCAATATTAAATTTTAGTAAATATGAATTCCAAATAATTACAGAAAAAAAAGAAACAATTAGATTCAAACAAGTTGAAGAAAGATCTATTAAAGAGCTTTTCTATCCTGATACAACTATAAACAGTAAAATAAGAAATGAATTTTTGGCAGAAGCTCACAGAAGACTTAGCTCACCCTTTTTAGTACTATTTATGTGCGCTTTAGCAGCCTTCTCAATACTTTTTGGAGAATTTAAAAGAAAAGTCTTAGCCAGTAAAATAATTCTATGTTCATTTATTGCTGTTTTAGTACAAGCAATATATATATCATCTATGAATAAACTAATTTTTTCAATTTATACATTTTTATTACCATATATTTCATTGATGTTATTATCTTGCCTGCCAATAATAATTATAAAATATGAAAACATAATCATTAGTTTTCTAAAAAGATTTAAAAATGAAATTAAACTCTGAAATATATAAATACATATCGAAAACATTTCTTTTTTCAACTGGTATTATAATTGTATTATTTGCTTCTATTATTTTTATTGGTGACTCAGTTGAATTTGGGAAAAAACTATCTTCTAATGAAAAAGTTAGTACTACTTTGATATTAATATTAAGTTCTTTAAATTTACCAAAAATGTTATTAGAAATTTTACCATTTTGCTTTTTTTTCTCTGGAATGCTTTGGGTTATAAAAGTCAGTAATACAAAAGAACTTATTGTTATGAGAGCCACAGGCTTAACAATAAGAAAAATAACTTTACCTATTTTTTTAGTTTCTATCATTCTTGGCTTAGTTTTTATTCTAGTTTTTAGCCCTTTGATTTCTGCCACACAAAAAAAAATATTAAGTATTGAAGCAGATGTTTTAGGAAAGCCTATTAATTCTATATTGGTAACAAACAGTGGATTTTGGGTGAAACAGGGAAATATTGAAGGGAATGACATGATTTATGCTAAAAGTTTAGACTCTAAAACAATGCAATTTAATGATGTAATTGTTTTTAAATTTAATAAAGAATATGAAGTTAAAAAAAAAATAAAAGCTGAAAGCTCTGAATTATACGAAAATTATTGGTTACTTAAAAATACTGAAGTAATTAATTATATGGGAGAAGTCTCTGTAATACCCAAAATAAAAATACCTACCTCTATTACAAAAAGTCAAATAAAAGAAGGCTTTGCATCACCAGACTCTCTGTCTTTATGGACTTTAATTCCTTTTATAAAGATGTTTGAAAGTGCAGGGTTCTCTGCAAAAAAACATCGTTACCATTTATATAAACTCTTTAGTTTTCCTTTTCTTTTAGCAGCAATGGCCTTATTAGGAGTAAGTTTCAATTTAAATAATTTTGCTAGAAAAAAAACTAATTTACTTTTGTTAATCGGTATAATAACCGGATTTTTTATATTTTATATTACTAAAATAATCAACGCTTTATCTTTAGCTGGTAAAATGCCTTTATTATTTGGATCTATGTTACCTATTATTTTACCACTATTTTTAGCAATAGCGCTTATAATTCATGCTGATGAAAGATAATACAATTTTTAAATTAATGCTTTTTTTAGCAATCTTATTAATTTCTGCAAGGTCTGCTTATACTGCTGAAAAGTTTTTTTTATCTGCTGACAGCATAAGTAAAAATGAAGAAAATAATACAATAAAAGCAGAAGGAAATGTTAATATAACAAATAATCAATATAAATTAAAAGCAAATGAAATAACATATTATTTAAAAGAAAAAAGAGTTTTTGCAAAAGGTAATGTAATAATAATTGAGAAAAATAAAAATGTCATTTATGCAACTGAGGCAGAACTGTCAAGTGATTTAAAAAGCAATTTTATTAAAAATATTGGAGTTTTACTATCTGATAACTCTAGACTTGCAGCAAGCTCAGCAAGAAGCATAAAAGAGTCTGATAAAACTATATATAGCAACGTAGTTTTTACAAAATGTAAGAGTTGTAAGGAAAGAACAGATAAAAGTATTATGTGGAAACTAAAAGCAAAAAAAGCAATACACTTAAAAAAAAATAAAATTATTTTATACGAGAATGTGTTCTTAGAGGCATTTAATATTCCTATATTGTATGTGCCAATTTTTTATCACCCTGACCCTTCTGTTAAGAGTAAAACAGGACTTCTTACTCCAAAAATTTCTAGCACAAATACTTTTGGGACTGTTTATGAACAGCCCATTTTTTTTAACTTTTCAAATACTTCTAACCTTACAACTAAAGCTAAACTGTCAAGCAAAGAAGGTCTTTTAATAATAAATGATCATAACTCTATTTCTGATAATAGTAATTTTAAATTAAAGTATTCTTTGACTGAAGGTACAAAGATAAGAATTAATGAACCTTCAAAAAAAGAGATTAGAGGGCATCTGGACCTAAAATATATTTACAGAGATATTGGCAATTGGGTTTATGGATTAAACATAAAAAAATCTAGTGATAAATCCTATTTATCTAAATACGATTTGTCCGAGGGTGAAAGTTTACTTAATCAAAATATTTTTACCGAATGGGGAAACTTATATAAAAAAGCTTCTTTTGACCTTATTAAATTTCAATCTCTTTCAGATGAATACTTAGTATCTAATTTACCATTCATAAGACCAAGCATTTCCTTTGAGTCAAATAATTTAAACAACAAACAAAGAAATAGGAATAGCTCAATTAAAATATCTTTTAATTCTATCTCAAGAAAGAATAATAAAGACGTAGATAGTATTCACCTTCAAACCACTAATAATAAAAGCTATATATATAATGGTTTTTTAATAAAAGATTTTAATATTTTTAACATTGATGCTTATAATAAAAATGGAACATCTAACAATAAAGCGTTAATAAAATTCTTCCCTCAATTAGGACTTGAAACCCTATATCCTTTAATTAGTTATTCAAAAAAATCTAGTTTTTTAATTGAACCTAAAGTACAGATTTTTATTTCACCTGATGATTACTATAATAATAAAATAAGAAATGAAGATAGCCTCGAACTAGATCTAAATAGTTCTAATTTATTTAATTATAATAGATATTCTGGAAATGATAGAAAAGAGAGTGGGATTAGATTGAATTATGGAGTTTTGTTTAAAAAAACAAATTCAAATAATCAAAGTTTAAGCAGTTCACTAGGACAAACATACAATAATAATAAGCAAGAACTTTTTAACAAAAATAGTGGCTTTAAGAATAAAAGATCAGAAATAGTTGGTAATGTTATTTTTACTGATGCCTCTTACAATCTAAGCTACGATTATAGATTTTCTGAAAATTTTAACTTAAATAGAAATAATTTTAATGTGCAAACCAAATCTAAAAATTTAGGTTTAAATCTTTCTTATATTCAATTAAAAGACTTTGCTAGTGCGGAAAACAGTGATACTGAACAGATTAATTATAGCTTTAATTATCATATTAATAAATCTTGGAATTTTCGTTTCTATCAATTACGAGACTTAGCAGGGGCTAAATACTCTCTTCCCTTAAGAACTAATGTAAGCATTCAATTTTCAAACGAATGTACGGCATTACAATTTAATTATACTAGAGATAGATCTTATAATGTTGACATTCCTGCTGTAACTAATTTAAGTTTTAATATAAAATTATTTGGATTTTAAATGAAAAAAAACATTAATTACTTATTATTTTTATTTCTTTTTATTATTTTTAACAAACTTTATGCAACTAAAATTGAGATTATTGCTAAAGTTAATAATCAAATAATCACTAATATGGATCTAGAGTATAGGTTAAATCTAGCCATTGAAGTTTCCAATATTCCAAATGAAATTAAGTTTAGAAAACAAATTAGACAGCAAATATTAGATCTTTTGATAGATGAGAACTTGAAGATTCAAGAAGCAGAAAAATATGGTATATTGGTATCTAGTGCAGAAGTTTATTCTGGAATAAGTAAATTAGAGGAGAACCTCAAACTACCCAAGGATTCTTTAATAAAAAACTTCAGGAGAAAGAATATTCCTGAAATTGTCATATATAATCAAATAAGAGGACAATTATTATGGAATAAGATTATTTCCTATAGATTCGCTAACAATATTTCAATCGCTAATAAACAAACGGAGGAAGCTTTACAAAACTTTATTAAGAGTTCCGGAGAAGTAGAATATAATATATCAGAAATCTTTATATCTAATTCTTCTAATAACCTTGAATATTCTTCAGAGGATAAAATTTATTCAATATACAATAAGGTAAACCCTGCAAACTTTACAATATTAGCGCAGCAATTTTCAGACGGTGCATTAAATATTAATAATTGGTATAGAGAAAGTGCACTAAATTTAGAGACAATAAAAACTATTAGAAACTTACAAATTGGTGATATAAGTGAGCCTATTAAAACTAATTCTGGCCTACATATTTACCTATTAAATGATAAAAGAAAAACAAAGAAAATAATAGAAAATGAAACTTTATATAATCTTAGCCAAATATTTTTTAAAACAACTGTGGCTAATAAAAATAAAATACAGGATATAGAAACTAAAGTTTCAAATTTAAGAGAAAATATAAAAAGCTGCTCTCAACTAGAGGAGGCTATTACAAAAGAAGTCAATAGTAGTGGAGGTAGTTTAGGCACGCTCTCGTCTAAGTCATTAGATAAAAGATTTCTTGAAGTTTTGGAAGATAATTTACAAGTAGGACAACTCAGCAAAACTATTATTACAACAGAAGGAATTCATTCTATAATGTTATGTGAAAAAGCAAAGACAGTAAATCTAGACGAAATTAGAAAAAATATTGAACAAAAATTAAGAATAGAAAAAATTAATAATGCAGCAAATTTATTGTTAAACAGCATAAGGCAAAGAGCCTTAATTGAAATTAATTCAATATAATAAAATGCTTGAAGAAATTAATTTAAAAAATATTAAAAATAAATATAAAATTATTCCAAAAAAATACCTAGGTCAAAACTTCATCTTTGATCAGAATATTTTAAATAAAATTATTAGTAATATTCTTCCAATTAAAAACTTTAATATTATTGAGATTGGGCCAGGTCCGGGGGGGCTCACTTTAGCAATTTTAAAAAATAGGCCCAAAAAGATAATTCTTATAGAGAAAGATTCATCATTTTGTAAAATTATCAATAATATTTTAACTGAGTATGGTGATATAGAAAGTAACCTAATAATAGATGACTTTTTAAATTTTAACTTAAAAAAATATATTAGTACTAATACAAAAATAGTATCAAATTTACCCTATTATTTATCTACTCAAATTTTATTAAAAATTTTACCATTTAATGATGGCATTAAAGAAGTAATGTTTACATTTCAAAAAGAGGTAGCTGATAGAATTATTTCTCAGCCTAATAGTAAAAATTACTCTAGACTATCTGTGATAGTACAATCCGTATGTGATATTAAAAAAAGGCAGAACCTTCCAGCTAAAATTTTCTATCCCGTACCAAAAGTTAGTAGTACGGTGTTAACTTTTGTGAAAAAAAAAAAAATTATTATAAATAATTTTAAAAGTTTAGAAGAACTTACTAAGCTGGCTTTCAATAAAAGAAGAAAAAGCATAAAAAACTCTTTAAAAAATGTTAGTAATATTTCTTATTTTCTAAGAGAGCTTAATATTGAAGACAAACTTAGACCAGAGCAAATATCAGTAGATGAATTTTGCAAATTAGCCAATTTAATATATAACTTTAAAAAATAACTTTTCTAACAAAACTATTAAGGCCAGTTTGCCTTATTCTTTTTAATCTCTCAGCAGTCAGTATAGCAATTAACTTTTGTAAAGTTTGTTCTAGGTCATCATTTATTATTACATAGTCATACTCTGCCCAATGTGTCATTTCCGATATGGCTTCTGACATTCTTTTTTTAACTACCTCTTTAGAGTCTTGTGCTCTATTTAATAATCGTTTTTCTAATTCTATAGTAGATGGTGGTAATACAAAAACTGAAACTAAATGTTTTGATTCTTTTTCTTTTAGTTCTTGAGTGCCCTGCCAATCAATATCAAAGAGAATATCTTTACCTTTTTCTAGTTTATCAATAATAGGCTGTTTAAGTGTTCCATATTTGTTTCCAAATACTTCTGCATGTTCTAAAAACTTATTATCTTTAACCATTTTTCCAAAAGACTTTTCATCTACAAAAATATAATCTCTATTATTTTTTTCTGACTTTCTTGGATTTCTGGTTGTTACAGAAATTGATAACTCTATGTTAGAGTCAATTTCTATTAATTTTCTTGCTAGAGTCGTTTTACCAGCACCAGATGGAGAAGATATAACAAATAATATTCCAGATCTTTGAATTTTATTATTTAATTTCATTAGATTTCCGCAGTTTATCTTTCCACAATTTTATATTTACCAGGTGCTCTTTATAATTATCACTAAACCTATGTCCACCATTTCCATCAGCTACAAAATATAAAAAGTTTGTTTTCCTTGGGTTAATAGCAGCATCTAAAGCACTTAAACCTGGACTACAGATTGCTGTTAAAGGTAGTCCCTTTCTTGTATATGTATTCCATGGATTATCTGACAATAAATCCTTCTTAAAAATTTTTCTAGTTTTAATTTTACTTTTTAGATTTTTATAATACAAAATGGTAGGATCTGACTGAAGTTTCATGCCTTTTTCAATTCTATTGTAAAAAACACTTGATATAGTATATTTTTCAAAATTATCCTTTGCCTCGGCTTCAATCAAGGAAGCAAGGTTAATTAAATCTCCTTTAGATTGGACTAGGTCATTATCGTTTCTCAATAAAGAAGCAACTACTTTATCCATTTTTTTTTGCATTCTTGAAATCATTATATTTTTATCATCATTTCTTTGAAAAAAGTATGTATCCGGGAAAATTGTTCCTTCCGAAGGTACTTTAGAAATATTTCCTATTAAAAAAATATTATTATTTAATATATCTAAAATTTCTTTGATTGAACTACATTCAGGTATAGTTAACTTGCGATAATAATAATTTCCACTTATTATTTTCTCTACTATATCTAGCTGAGAAATTTCTCCTTGGAAAGAATATTCACCATACTGAATTTTTTTATCACTACCAGTTAGTTTTAGAAATACCTTAAATAAAAAATGACTTTTAATTAAATTTTCATTTTTAAGAGTTTTTACTATTTCATTTACCGTTTGTCCCCGTTTAATATATACTACTGTGTTATACGGAATAATTATTTTCCAATATATTGAATAGAAGACATAAAAGATTAATACTAAAAAAAAAGAACAAAAAAAAAGTAATGCTTTAGTTTCATTTTACTTTTCCAACGACTATAGAAGCATTTGTGCCTCCAAAACCAAATGAGTTTGACAAGGCTATGTTAACTTTTTTATCTTTAGCTTGATTTGGAACTAAATCTATTTCTAGAGGATCCTGACAGGGCTCTTCTAAGTTCAAAGTAGGCGGAACTATATCATGATAAGTAGACAAAATACAAAAAATCGCTTCCACTGCTCCTGCTGCTCCCAAAAGATGTCCAATGGATGACTTAGTTGAGCTCATACTGATTTCTTTAATATTATTAGAAAATAGTTTAGAAACAGAGTTCAACTCTATTTCGTCTCCAAGCGGAGTAGAAGTACCATGAGCATTAATATAATTTACCTCATCTTTATTAATTTTACCATTATCAAGCGCTGCTTCCATGCACCTATATCCTCCGTTACCATCTGATGCAGGAGCAGTAATGTGATAGGCATCTCCTGAAAGACCGTAACCTAGTATTTCAGAATAAATCTTTGCTCCCCTTTTTTTTGCATTTTCATAGTTTTCTAATACAACGACGCCTGACCCTTCACCCATAACAAAACCATCTCTTCTCTTATCCCAAGGCCTTGATGCCTTTTCAGGAAAATCATTAAAATTAGTAGATAGTGCTCTTGCTGCAGCAAATCCTGCTAAACCTAATCTACATACTGCTGCCTCAGAACCTCCAGCCACCATAATATCAGCTTCTCCTGATTTAATTATTCTAGCAGCATCTCCTATTGCATGTGCTCCTGTTGAACAAGCTGTGACTACAGAGTGATTTGGGCCTTTGAGATTATGTTTAATTGATATTTGACCAGAGGCTAAATTAATTAGACATGAAGGTATGAAAAAAGGACTCATTCTTTTCGGTCCTTTTTCAGTTAATGTTTCATTAGCTTTAGCAATAGATTGCAATCCCCCTATTCCAGAACCTATTAAAACCCCTGCTTTTTTAGATGCTTCTTCATCTAGATTACCTATGTCAGAGTCTTTAATAGCTTGATCTGCTGCTGCTATTGCATATAAAATAAAGTCATCAATTTTTCTTTGATCTTTAGGTTCTACAAAATTATCAGCATTAAGTCCAAATTGCTCTTCACTGCTAGGAATTTGACCGGCAATTTTTACGTTTAAATCGTCAGTATTAAAGGAGGTAATTCGATTAATACCAGACTTGGCTTGTAATAACTGATTCCATGTATCATCCACATTAGAAGCTAATGGGCTGACCATTCCAATTCCAGTTACCACTACCCTGTTCATTATTACCTACGCATTTTCCTAATATTATTACCTATACATTTTCTTCTATGTACGCAATAGCATCCTTTACTGTAACAATTTTTTCAGCAATGTCATCAGGTATCTCACAGCTAAATTCTTCTTCAAATGCCATCACTAATTCGACTGTATCTAAGCTATCCGCTCCTAGGTCATCTATAAATGAAGCAGTTTCTGTAACCTTTTCTTCGTCAACTCCTAAATGTTCAATTACAATTTTTTTAACTCTTTCTGATATATCACTCATTTTAATCCCTTTCTTTTAGATCTTAGATAACTATATTATTTTTTAAATTTTGCAAGTACTTTATACTTTTAATTACATGAGCATTCCTCCATTAACATGAAAAATTTGTCCTGTAATATAACTAGCTTTATCACTTGCTAAGAATTTAGTCAAACTAGATATATCATCAGGAACTCCAATTCTTTTAATAGGGATATTGTTAATAATTTTATCTTCATTTTTTTCTAATATATCAGAGGTCATTGCTGTTTTAATGAAGCCTGGAGCAATACAATTTGCTGTGATTCCTCTACTGGCTACTTCAAGAGCAATAGATTTAGTCATACCTTCTAAACCTGCTTTAGAAGCAGCATAATTAGCTTGTCCTATATTACCAGAAGAACCTACTACGGAAGAAATATTTATTATTCTACCAAATCGATTTTTTATCATAAATCTTAATATTTCTTTAGTTAAAAAAAAAGTAGTGTTTAAGTTAAGGTTTATTACACTATTCCACTCTTCTTCTTTCATTCTTAAAGTCAAGTTATCTTTGGTAATACCTGCATTATTTATTAGTATATCTATTTTATTATCAAGCTCTTCATTAATCTTAGTTATAATTTTTTTAATATTTTTGTAGTCATTGAAATCACATGATACATATTTTACATTACTTTTTAACTCTTGAGATAATGCATTTAATTTGTTTTCATTTGTTCCAATAATTAATAAATTATTATTATCTTCATCAAAACTTTTTACTATTGATCTTCCTATTCCCCCTGTAGCACCGGTTATAAGTATATTTTGATTTTGTATTTTAACTTGCATTATTACCCTCTATAAAATTCTCTATTTGTTTTATTGAAGATAATGATATAGCACTTAATTCTTTTTTAGATTCCATTCGCTTTATCATATTTGATAATGTATTGCCATTTCCAATCTCCAAAAATATTCCTATTTCTTCTTTTATCATGAAACTTATGCTTTCATACCACCTTACTGTTGAACATGTCTGTTTAACTAAAGAATTCTTAAGGTTTTTTAAATCTTCATGTGGTCTTGCAGAATAATTTAAAACTATAGGTATCATTGGATTATTAAAAATTAACTTATCAAAAGATTTTTTTAACTGTTCAGAAGTCTCTAACATATATTTACAATGAAATGGGGCACTTACTAATAATTTTATTGCTTTAATTTTTTTTTCTTTTGCTTTATCTACAATCAAATCGATTGCTTCACTATCACCAGATACTACTATTTGATCAATTAAATTATAATTAGCTACCTCACATACTAAATTGTTAGATAACTCAGCAATAAGTTTTTTAACTTCATTAATTTCTAAACCTACTAAAGCAGCCATAGCACCTTTTCCTTTAGGTAAAGAGTTTTGCATACTTTTTCCTCTTTTTTTTAATAATAATGCTACATCACTTAAACTTAGACAATCAGTAGCAGCCAAAGCCGTATATTCACCTAGAGAATGTCCTGCACAAAAACTTGCGTCTTTTATATTAAATCCAAACTCTCTCTTCAATACTTCTAAAATGGCAATAGATACTGTCATTATTGCAGGTTGAGCATTTTCAGTTAAAGTTAATTCTTCTAATGGGCCATCAAATATTAATTTTGATAAATTTTGTGCTAAACAATCATCTACTTTTTGAAAAACTTCTTTTGCAATTTGAAAATTATCAAAGAACTCTTTACCCATTCCTATTTTTTGTGATCCTTGTCCTGGAAAAACTAAACTTTTTTTCATAACATACCTTTAACAATTTAAATAATACTATAAAATATAAAATAAAACTTGCAAGTAACTCAAATTTTACTATATTTCAAATTTTAATGTAATATAATGTAATTATGCAATTATATGAAACCATATATATAGTAAAACAGGATCTAGATAATAAAGCACTTAAAGATCTTGAAAAAAAATATGAAGATCTTTTAAAGCTCAATAAAGCAATAATTGAGTACAGAGAAAATTGGGGATTAAGAAACCTTGCTTACAAAATACAAAATTATAAAAAAGGCTATTATTATATGATTGTTTTTAATGGAGAAAAAGAGACGGTAAGTGAACTGGAAAGAAATTTTAGAATAGATGAAAATATTATTAGGTTTCTAACATCTAAAGCTGATAACATTCCTTCTGAGCCAACTCCTATAATGAAATACAAAATTGAAAAAGAAAATACTGAAAACTATATCAATGAAGTTAATTTAGAAAGTAGTGAAAACTAAAATATGCGAAATAGCAGAGAAAATAATAGAAAAAATAATAATACTAAGAATCAGCTTTTTACAAAAAAATATAAATCTTGTCCTTTTAGTAGTAAAAATTCACCAAAAATTGACTATAAAAATGTAAAACTGTTAGAAAAATATATCTCAGAAAAAGGTAAAATTATGCCTAGTAGAATAAGTTTTGTATCTACTTCCAAACAAAGATTATTATCTAAAGCAATCAAGAAAGCTAGAACATTGGCATTAATCTCACATGTGGGAAAAATTAGATGATAAGCGTTATTTTATTAGAGAAGATATCTAAATTAGGAAATATTGGACAAGAAGTAAAAGTTAAAGATGGTTTTGCTAGAAACTATCTAATACCTAACAAAAAAGCAATAAGAGCTTCTGAAGAAAATAAAAAGTTTTTTGAACAAAAAAGAGAAGAGCTAGTTAAGATTAATGTTGAAAAAATTAAAATTGCTACAGATAAACTAAAAAAAATACCTGATACTATAAATATTATTAGAGAAGCAAGCGAACAAGGTGCACTTTTTGGTTCTGTTACTGCTAGAGATATAGCTAAAGCGATAAAAATTGATGATATTGAAGTTAGTGCCAAAGATGTTATTGTAAAAACTAATATTAAAAATGTCGGAGAATATCAAGTAAAAATCGTTTTACACCCTGAAGTTTCTAAAGAAATGAATATAATAGTAAAAAAATCAGAAGAATCACTTAAAAATTAATTTATTAAAACTCTATTCTATTTTATTCTTAATAGTTATCCACATAATTAACATAAAATATTTTTATTGTTTTCCAGTAAAATTTAAAGTTATCCACAGAGTGTAAAAAGAAAATATATTTTTTTAAATAAAAGTTTATTTTAATATAATTTTATTAAATAATTTAATATGGAAAAAAATAATTTTAATAATAGATTAAATCTAGTTGATAGTTTTACTAATAATAATCATACACTTCCCCATGACAATGAAGCTGAAGAGATCTTATTAGGTGCCTTAATAAGTGATAATAATTCTATAGAATATATAGAAAACGGGTTATCTGATTTTCATTTCTATGTTCCCATGCTTGGTAGAATATTTAAAGCAGTCCTTGAGCTAGCAAATAAAGATCAAATTGCTAATCCTCTAACGCTTGACCATTATTTTGCAGATGATAATTCATTTAAAGAAATTGGGGGTAAAAATTATCTAAATAGTCTTTGCGAAGGCAACTTAGGTACTGGAATAGTTAAAGATTATGCTGAACTTATTCTTGAATTTTTTAATAAAAGAGAATTAATAAGAATAGCTCAAGGCATTTTTCTGAATTCTAAAAAGCTTGATTATGAAAAAAGCTCTTCTGAATTGATTGAAGAAACCGAAGCTCAATTATTTGCACTTACAGAAAATAAAAAATTTGAAAGTAATAAACTAATAGCTTTTTCTGAGTCAATTAAATTAGCTATGACCTCTGCTAATTTGGCTCATGAAAATAAGGGCAGATTATCTGGTATTTCATCCGGATTTTTAGCATTGGATAATTTATTGGGAGGATTACATAAATCTGACCTTGTAATATTAGCAGGAAGACCCTCTATGGGTAAAACAGCATTAGCTACTAATATTGCATATAATGCAGCATCAAATAAAAATGAAGGAAAGTCAGTGGCTTTTTTTTCTTTAGAAATGTCTGCCGAACAATTAGCAAATAGAATATTAGCTGAACAAGCAAGTATATCATCAGACCAAATTAGAAGGGGAAAATTAAATAAAGAAGATTTTTCAAAGTTATCTGAAGTTAGCAAAGAAATCTCTAACAATAAATTATTTATAGATGATACTCCAGCAATTAATGTGTCTACTCTTAGAACAAGAGCAAGAAGGTTAAAGAGAAAACTTGATACAGATTTAGGTTTAATTGTAGTAGATTATTTGCAACTAATGAGAGGAATCAAAAAATATGAAAACAGAGTTCAAGAAATTTCGGAAATAACTCAAGGCTTAAAATCAGTAGCAAAAGAACTAGATGTTCCCATATTAGCATTATCTCAACTTTCTAGAGCAGTAGAACAAAGAGAAGATAAAAGACCTCATTTAGCTGACTTACGGGAATCAGGCACTATTGAACAAGATGCTGATGTAGTTATGTTTATTTATAGACAAGAGTATTATGAAGAACGCTCAGAACCTAAATCCTCAGGAACAGAAAATTCCGTCTCTTTTCACGAACGTTATATAAAGTGGCAAGAAAATTTAAAAAATTGTAAAAATATTGCTGATGTTATAGTAGCAAAACAAAGACATGGGCCTATAGGCTCTCTTCAACTACATTTTAATGCAAAATTTACTAAATTTTCTAATCTAACTGATGAAAAATATCAGCCTAAAGATACATCATAAAATGAAAGAATTTAAGACAATAAATAATGCTATTCTACTAATTAATTTAAAAAATATTGAAAAAAACTATTACTACTTAAAAAAAAATGCGCCTAATACTATTATAGCAGCATGCGTTAAAGCAAACTCTTATGGCTTAGGTAATAATGAAATATGTAAAGTTTTATATAAAAAAAATTGTAGAGATTTTTTTGTTGCTACCTTAGATGAAGCATTATTATTAAGAAGAAAATATAAATATGTTAATATTTATATGCTAAATGGTGTAAATAACTTAGATTCTTTTAGTGAAGCTTTTAATTCAAACATAATAATTGTAATTAATAACTTAGATCAATTTCTAATTCTAAAAAATTTCTTTAAAATAAATAAAAAAAAAATTAAGTGTTGCCTTCATTTTGACACTGGCATGAATAGATTAGGTTTAAAGTTAAAAGATTTTGATAAATATATATATCCTTTTCAGAAAAATTTAGACATAAGGTTAGTTATCAGTCACTTAATAAATTCTGAAGAAAAATCTGTATTAAATAATAATCAATTGAAATTATTTAATAATATAAAAAAGAAATTTAGTTTTTCAGAAAAAACTCTTTTTAGCTTGGGAAATTCAAATTCTATATTTTTAAAGAAAAATTTTCATTTTGATATGATAAGGGCCGGAGGCTTTATTTATGGGCTCGATCTTACAAAAAAGAAAAGGAGCAAAAATGTTTTATCACTTAAAGCTAAAATTATTCAAATTGAAAGTGTTAAAAAGGGCAGAAGCATAGGATATGGTGCTGAATACATTACAAAAAAAGATTCTATAATCGCTACTTTAGCTATAGGTTATGCAGATGGGCTACCTAGAAAGTATGATGGGTTTGCATTTTATAAGAAAAAAAAAATAAAATTCGTAGGCAATGTATCTATGGACCTTAGTTGTATAGATATTTCTTCTATAAAAAATCCAAAAATAAATGATTGGGTAGAAATATTCGGTAGTAATATTTCGATTTCTGTTTTTGCCTCAAAATGTAATACTATTACTTATGAAGTAAGCAGTAAAATAGGTTTAAGAGTAAAAAGAATTTATAATTAATAAAGAGAAAAAGTGAGTTTTATAAATAATTTTAATCAAATAGATATTCTAATAATAATTTTAACAATTATATCTATGATTTATGGTTATTCAAGAGGCTTAATTAAAGAAATACTTTCTATACTATCTATACTTCTTTCAGTATATATTTCAATTAACATATATCCTAATATTAGCTTATTTATAAAAGAATACATTGAGATAGCTGTATTGGCAGACAGTATATCTTTTGCTTTAATGTTTTTATTTTTATATTCCTTAATAAATATTTTCAGTAATTTTATAGTCTCAAGTATAACCAATACTCCAATGAGAATTTTTGATAAAAATTTTGGTATTCTTTTTGGATTTTTTAGGGCATTATTAATACTTTCTTTACTAAATATCTTACTTTATTGGACATTATGGAAAAAAAATATACCTCAATGGCTAAATAATTCAAAATCAATGGTTTTAATAAATTATACTAGTGATAAGTTAATTCAAATATTACCAAGTAATAGTTTAAAAAGTATTGAACAATTGTTTAACATTTCATTAGATAATGGTATCAAAGAATTTATTAATAAAAAGAAACAAATAGATAAATACAATGAACCAGTTATTAATTTGAAAAAAGATGATAACAAAAAAGGATACAGTGAAAGTGACAATGACTCTTTAGATAAATTATTTAATATTGAAAGCAACAATTAAAACTTTTTTAAAATGATAAACTTTGATGATAGAATAAGAGATAAGTGTGGTGTCTTTGGTGTATTCGGGCATGAAGATGCTTCAGCTCTAACGGCTTTAGGTTTACATGCCTTACAACACAGAGGGCAAGAGAGTGCAGGAATAGTGTCTTTTGATGGTAAAAATTTTAATAATCAACTCAACTTGGGGTTAGTTGGAGATTATTTTACGAAAGAAAAGGTAATAAAGAGGCTACCTGGCTTTGCCGCACTAGGTCATGTACGATATTCCACAACAGGTAAAACTTTATTTAAAAATATTCAACCTCTTTTTGCAGATTTACAAGGAGGTGGCTTAGCGTGTTCACATAATGGTAATTTAACTAATGGTATAGAATTAAGAAAAAGACTCATTAGAGAAGGTTCAATATTTCAATCCACATCTGATACTGAGGCTTTTATTCATTTAATTTCTAAAAGTAAAGAAAAAACTATAGTAAAAAAAATAATAGATGCTTTATATGAAATTAAAGGTGCATATAGTTTTGGTTTATTAACCAATAAAAAATTAATTGGAATCAGAGACCCTTTGGGTATTAGACCATTAGTATTAGGTTCTCTAGGTAAAGCTAAAATTATTTCATCTGAAACCTGTGCACTAGATATTATTGGAGCTAAATTTGAAAGAGCAATAAAATGTGGAGAAATAATAGCAATAGATAAAGATGGTATAAAAAGTTATAACCCTTTTCCAAATTCAAAGGAAAGGCCTTGCATATTTGAATATATTTATTTTGCAAGGCCCGATAGCATCATGAGTGGCAACAGCGTATATGAGTATAGAAAAAAAATGGGTATGGAGCTTGCAAAGGAATGTAAAACTAATGGTGATATTATTATTCCAGTTCCTGACTCTGGAGTTCCTGCTGCTTTAGGGTATTCTATACAGTCTAAAATTCCATTTGATTTAGGAATTATTAGAAATCACTATGTAGGCAGAACATTCATTGAACCCACTCAAAAAATTAGACAATTAGGAATTAAACTTAAGCATAACCCTAATAAAAAACTGATAAAAGGTAAGAAAGTCGTTTTGATAGATGACTCTATAGTTAGAGGAACTACAGCCATAAAAATTGTCGAGATGGTTAGAGAAGCTGAAGCCTCCGAGGTTCATATGAGAGTTTCTAGTCCACCGATTAGATTTCCAGATTACTATGGTATAGATACACCAAAAAAAGAAGAACTTTTAGCTGCTAATAATTCTATTAAAGAAATGAAAAATAAATTAAAACTAGATTCACTACATTTTTTATCAATAGAAGGTTTGTATAAATCAATGGGATTAGTTAAAAGAAACTCTTTTAGTCCGCAATTTACTGATCACTGCTTTTCTGGGGACTATCCAACAGAACTAACAGATAAGAATGAGGGCATACTTTCTTCACAACTATCATTACTAAGCGATAATTAGTCTACTTTTTCTTGTTAAATGGATTTTTTGCAGTCATAAGATTAATACGTATTGGTATTCCCTCAAACCCAAAATTTTCTCTTATTCTGTTTATTATATATCTTTTTGCTACTTTAGGAACTTTAGAGTTTTTATTATGGTATATATTAAAGGTAGGAGGTCTAATTTTGTTCTGAGCAATATATTTAAACTTTAAAGACCCAGGAATTTTTTGATTACTACCTGAATCCCATATGCTTGGGAACCACCTATTAAGATCTGATGTTCGAATTTTTTTATTCCATTTTTTATAAATTTCCAAAATAGCTTCACATACTTTTCTTTTATATCTATCTTCTTTAGATGATATGAATAGTATATTTATTCCTTTAGCATCAAAAAAAATCTCTTTTATCTTAGTGATTACTTTTTTTTCTTCATCGTATTGATTTTTAATTAAATCCCATTTATTGAAAATTAATAAGAACGACCGGCCCTCTTTAATAATATAATTAGAAAGAGTAATATCTTGACTTGAAAGGCCTTTTAAAGCATCAATTACTAATATCACGCAATTAGCATATCTAATTTCTTTTCTAGAATAATATGCAGAAGCCTGGTCAACTCCGTCACTTATTTTATTTTTTTTTCTTAATCCAGCTGTATCAATTAAATTAAAATTATAGTTTCTATAACGCATACTAGATAAAATAGAATCCCTTGTAGTGCCAGATATAGGAGCAGTTATAACTCTATTTTTTCCATATAATAAATTGTACAAAGTTGATTTCCCTACATTTGGTTGCCCTACTATAGTGATTCTAATAGTATCTTTATCTTCTAATTTATTAAAATCTTTTTTTATTTTTGAAACCTTATCTTTTATTAAATTATAAATTAATAGTATTGAGTTTTTACTTAATGCAGTGATTTTTGTAAACTCTTCTATACCAAAATCATTAATCTGATGCTCATAATTTTTGACTGTTTTTAATTCAGCTTTATTAGCAATCAAAATAGTCTTTTTTTTTTTTTTCCTAATTAATTCCCAGCACTCTCTATCTTCAGATGTCAAGTTAGTACTAATATCTACTACAAAAAAAATGATATCAGCTTTTATTACTTGTTCTTTTATAGTGTGATTTATTTTTTTGTTTAACTCACTTTTTTTAGTATTATAGCCGGCTGTATCTGTTAAATAAAATTCAATATCATTTAAAATACATTTTTCGGATTGATAATCCCTTGTTAAACCATATTCATCACCAGTTATTGCCTCTTTTCTGCCTAATAACCTGTTATATAAAGTAGACTTTCCAACATTTGACCTACCAACTATTACTATGTTAGTTATCGCATTATTCAATTTTAACTATATCTCCGTTTCTAAGCATTAAATATGGTATTCCTTTTACTATTATAGGACTAGAAGCAGGAAAATTTGGAATATTCTTAATTTTATTAACTTCCCCATTGTAAGTATCTATTACTATTAACTTTTTATTTCCACCTACTAATAATAATTTACTATTAATTAGAACAGGCGGTAACCAAATATATTTTTTATAATCTGATAGCTCATCATCGATAGTTAATACCCACCTAGTTCCTCCATCTAAAATATTTAAACAAATAATTTCCTCATTTCTATTAACTATAAATAAACTATTTCCATTTACTAAAGGCGTTTGCGTTGAAGAAATATCTCTTGTCCATAATTTACTACCAGTTTTTTTATTAACCGCAAACAATTTACCGATAGCACTTGTGATAATAACTATATCTTTCTTGATAATTGGAAAGGCATCAATATCAGAGAAAGCATTTGTGGTTTCTTTTACCTCGAGATCAATAAAACTATTTCTCCATATTTCTTTTCCATTATTAAGATTTAACGCAAAAAACTCACCGTTTGAATATGGAACTATTACAATATTTTCATCTACTGCTACCTTAGGACTATCTATTAGAGTTGTATTATTAAATATTCCTTGATGTTGCCATAACAAACCTCCATCATCTGCATTTAAAACATAAAGTTTATTACTAGAAGTAAGTGATAATAATTTATTTTCAAAAATAGTTGGAGTAGACCTTATAGTGGTGTCCACATTTATTTTCCAGTTTATTTCTCCTTTTAAAATGCCTAAACTAATTATCTGCCCATAAGGTGAATTTATAATTAGACTATCTTTATAAATTACAATCCCTCCTCCAATATCATGGTTACTTTCATTTTTAAGAGAAATATTTTTTTTCCATATAATTTTATTACTTTTTAAACTAAATGATATTACATTACTTTTTGCATCCAAAAAGAAAATAAGATCATTGTAAATAACAGGCTGACTTAAAATTTTACTGCTTTTTGTTTCACCAGCTCCTGACACTAAATACTTAAATTTATTTAATTTTGAGTCTGATATATGGTTTACAGACAAATGAGATGGCGAATTATAACTCTGTGGCCAATTTGATATGCTAATAGCATCTTCCAGAATAATCTCCGTTGAAGATTTTTTTTCAGCAACGTCATTAACAGTTAATTCTTTTAAAATGGAGACTCTTTCACCTTTTAGTTTTATTTTTTTTTTTTCAAATCCTAGGTATTCTCTAGTACCACAAGATGTTATAAATAAAACTGCTACAAATAAAAAACAGTACTTAATTATTTTTATCATAATATAAGTTTATGTTATCAATCATTTCTTGCGCTCTATTTCTAATAGATACAGTTGATTGTTGATTTTGTATAATTTTGTTGAAATTCTTAAGTGCATTTTCATAGTCTTTACTTGCATATTGATAATGCCCACGTAACTCATGGGCTAAAAGAGCCCACATACCTCCAAATGACAACAATTGATTAGTATACATATCAAAGTTCTTTTTATTATTTAGCTCCATAAAAACTTGTGAATAATAGTACGCTATTATTTTACCTAAATAACTATTACGTTTACTGTTATCTTCAATATATCCAAGAGACACTAAAGATTCTTCAAATTCGTTATTTTGAAATTGTAATTTAAAAAGTAGTAAGTTTGATAGATTTCTATAATCACTATTTTTTAATTTTACTAGTTTTTCAAGCTCACTTTTAGCCCTTTCAGGATCACTCTCTATAATCGATAATATTTTTATA
>CACMKJ010000016.1 GCA_902614225.1 Rhodospirillaceae bacterium | reverse complement strand
ATTTTGATTTATCTCCACCCGCAGTTCTTAATATAATAGACATTTCTTTAGGAATATTAAGCTTGTTAATTATTTCTCTCGATTTTTTTCTGTGTTTATACATGATTTTCTTACTAATACCACCAGAGTTTGCAGAGTTTGGCATTAATACACAATATCTTCCTGCAAGAGATAAAAAAGTAGTTATTGCTGCTCCTTTATTACCTCGTTCTTCTTTCGTTACTTGAATAAGCAAGATTTGTCTTTTTTTAATAACTTCTTGAATCTTGTATTTTGAATATAACCTACTTCTTCTTATACTAGCTTGTTTTAAAGTTGTAGCTTCATTAAAAGTAATTTCCTCTTCATCAGTAGATTTATTATTATTTTTTTCTTCGCTTATTTCTTCTGATTTAACCTGACCTATAGCATTAGCTATTAATTCTTGTTTATCTGTTACTGGTATTTGAAAATAATCAGGATGAATTTCATTAAATGGTAAGAAACCATGTCTAACATTTCCATAATCTACAAAGGCTGCCCTAAGCGATGGCTCTACCCTTGATACTTTGGCTAAATATATATTTCCTCTAAGTTGTTCCTTGGTACTGCTTTCAAAGTCTAAATCCTCTATTTTTTTGTCTTCTAATATAAGTATTCTTGTTTCTTCTAAATGAGCAGCATCTATAAGCATGCTTTTTGTCATAAATTTTATATCTCCAAATTTTTTTCATTAATTAATTTTTGATTTTATTATTTTAAATTTTATTAAATTCATTTTTATTTATATGTAATATTATTATACTTATTTAATAACTTTTAAAAAGTATTATGTAAATTATGTTATTATTTAGATTATTATTAATTTTTTACGTTTTTACTAATATAAATCTTCTATTTTCGATAGATGATAAACTTAAAAATATTCGGTTTTCAGATAATCTTCAAAGTAAATCATTAAGAATAGTTTTAGATTTAACTCATAAAGCGCCTTATACAGTTTTTTCACTTAATAATAACCCTAGATTAGTAATAGATTTAGAGTTAAAGTCTGCAATTAAGAAATTTAAAAATAAAAGTATCTATATAGAAAATATAAGAACTAGAAAAACTGACCAAAATGTTATGAGAGTAGTATTTGACTTAAAGTCTAATTTTTATATTGATAAACACTTTTATTTGAAAAAAAATGAGAAAAATATTTACAGGTTGGTTATAGATTTAAAGTTAAATAATAAAAGTAGCGTTAAATATAAAGAAAAAAAACCTAAGGAACTGTCAAAATTTATTATTACTATAGATGCAGGCCATGGTGGAATAGATCCTGGGGCTATAAATTTGGGGAAAAAAGAAAAAAATATAACTTTAAAAGCAGCAAAAGAACTTAAAAATTTGCTAGAAAAAAAAAATTTTAAAGTATTCTTAACAAGGAAAGATGATAGATTTTTGTCTTTAAGAAGCAGAAGAAATATAGCAAAAAAAAATAATAGTGACCTTTTCATATCATTACATATTGATAGCTTGAAAAAAAAAACAACCAGAGGCACCTCAATATATACTCTTTCAGAAAAAGCATCTGATGATATTACAGCTAGATTAGCAGATAGGGAAAACAAAGTGGATTTAATAGCAGGAGTGAATCTTCAAGATGTAGATAATGAAGTTGCTTCTATATTATTGGATCTTAAAAGAAGAGAAACTAAGAACTCTTCTTCTTTGTTTGCAGAAAGCTATGTAAATATAGTAAGAAAAAATGGTCATAGACTTTTAAGAAGACCACATAGACATGCTGGTTTTGCAGTATTAAAATCTACAGATATCCCCTCTGTATTGATAGAGTTAGGTTTCCTCTCTAATTTAAATGATGTTAAGTTATTAACAAAAAAAAAAACTAGATTGAGATTATTGATTTCTTTAGCAGAGGCCATAGAGTTATTTGCTAATAAAAGAAGAAATTTTAATTAGATTATTGTCCTTGTGCAGGAGCACCTATTTGATCTTCTGAACTTTCACTATTGTTATTTGTATTAAAATTAATGTTATCTATTTCTTCAAAAACAGCTTTATAACTTTTATAATCTCTTGAATTTCTGTGACCTCCTTGTTGCAACATTTTTTTAGATATTGAATTAAAAGGACAACCTCTTATTTCAATACCATTTACTTTATGCATCCAGTTTCCAGCTAAATCTATTCTGCAAGAGCCAGAATTACTTATAACCTCTGACATAGTAAGAGTTCTGGTATTTACTCCTAAACCACTTAATATATTGACGCTTAAAATATAATTTAAATTTGGTATTTCATATAAATTTCCATCAATATCTAATACCAAGGTTCCTATAGATGACTTAACACCTTTATATGTTTTTGGTAAAATAAAAAAAAGTAATTTATCTTTAGCATCTAGTATTTCACCACCTAGTAGAGAAAAACTTAGAAGTCGAGCTTCTGCAACATCAGTAGTTGCTACCATATTATTTTCACCAAAAAATACTTTTTTTACTTCTTCTGATAAAAGTTCCATTATGATATTTTGTTGAGTTGCAAAATCATTCATTAAAATATTTATAGCATCATATAAACTAATTGATTTTGGGGTAACTTGATTTCTTATGAAATCTAAAATAATTTCATTATTATTTTTTGAAGCTAAAGTAAAAGCTTTTAGCATATCGTCATAAGGCAATTCGTATGCACCTAAAAGGTTGTCACCAAAAAATACAACCTCTGAACAATCACTTAATACTAATTTTATTTTAGAAGAAAATTTATTAAAAATTTCTAGGTCTTGTTTATTTAGAGTAGAAAAACTTAAAATATCCATTCGCATTTCTCTTGAATCTTTTAGTTGATTAGAATAGTGTTTTATCTCTAACATTTTTAGGTCAGACTGTGATAACCTTGGTCCTTCTTCATTACTACCACTATTGAATGGTTTTAATTCCTTTTTAATGAAATCAAGAATTTGTTTGTTAGTGTTTATTCTACATTTTTTTTTATTTTCTTGTGCAAATAAAATAGTAATATTCATAATGAATATTGCTAGAATACAAAAGATCTTATTAAATCGCATAAAAAAAAAATATCATAACTTATATTTATTTCAATATTTCTATTTTTTTTATTTTCTTACCTGAGAGTAGGTCATAAATATTTATAATATGTATATCATTTAATTTATATTTTATTATTATATTATCATTACTTATGTAAAAATCTTCTAACTTTGAACCTTTTGCAAGTTTAAGAGTAACAGTATTTGAATTATTTATTTTTTTTAAATTATTAAATTTGTGATATATTCCCACCATTAAAATAAGTAAACCGAAAACTATCAATATGCCAAAAAATATCACAATAAATTTTAATAATTTTATATTCATCCTATAATACTAACACGAAAATGAAAAAATTTAATAATGATGATAATTTAATAGAAATTATATTTGAGGATGATTTTATTATTGTTATTAATAAAAAAAACGGATTACTTAGTCATTGTAATAAAATAGAAAATAGTATTAGTGTTGTAAGCTTGCTCAAAAAGCATGATATAAAACTTTACGAAGCAGAAGATAGCTTAAGAGATGGAATAGTTCACAGACTTGATAAAGATACCTCTGGTTTAATGGTATTAGCAAAAAGCCTATTTTCATATAAAAGCCTAATTGACCAATTTAGTGACAGAAAAGTTATAAAAGTATATAAAGCATATTGTTGGGGTAGACCTATACCTATAGCAGGTACTATTGATAAACCAATATCAAATTATTTAAATAGAAAAAAAACTAGTATTGTAGGTAGACATGCTATTACTAATTATAAGGTAACAAAAAATTTTAAAAATTATTTTTCTGAAATTGAATGTAAAATTTTAACAGGAAGAACTCATCAAATTAGAGTTCATATGCAATCCATAAATTGTCCTTTAATAGGAGATCAACTTTACTCCAAAAATAGAAATATATCTCAATCTTTTTCAGGTAATATTAGAAGATTTTTAAAAGATTTTAGAAGGCAGGCTTTACATGCACAGCATCTTTCTTTTATGCATCCAAAAAATAAAAAAATGAAATCTTTTTTTACAGAAATGCCTAGTGATATGATAAATTTAAGAGACGAATTAGTTGCTGAGTTTAATTTGAACTGCTAAAATATTTATATGTCTAATATTACATTACCTAGCATTTCCTCTCAAGGTAGTTTGCAAAAATACCTCAGTTCAATTAAAAAATTTCCAATTTTGGAGATTGAGGAAGAATATACACTAGCAAAAATGTGGAAAAGCAAAAAAGACTTAAATGCTGCACATAAGTTAGTTACTTCACACCTTAGGCTAGTAGCAAAAATTGCTATGGGTTATAAAGGGTACGGTCTGCCAGTTGCTGATTTAATATCGGAAGGTAATATAGGCTTAATGCAGGCAGTAAAAAGATTTGACCCTGATAAAGGTTTTAGACTAGCTACTTATGCTATGTGGTGGATAAGAGCTGCTATACAAGAATACATTCTTCATTCTTGGTCATTGGTAAAAATAGGAACTACAGCTGCTCAAAAAAAACTGTTTTTTAACCTTAGGAAAATTAAAAATGAGCTTAAACTTATAAATGAAGGGGATCTTAGGCCTGAACATGTTAAAGAAATATCTAAAAGATTATCTGTAGATGAAAATGAAGTATACAGTATGAATAGTAGAATGGCCGGTCATGATCATTCCTTAAATGCACCACTAAAACATGATAGTAACACAGAGTGGCAGGATTGGATTGAAAATAAAGAGGAAAGTCAAGAAACTAGGTTAGAAGAAAGTCAGGAATACAAATTTAGAAAAACTATATTAATTAATGCACTAGCTTCACTAAATGAAAGAGAAAAGTATATTTTTAAATCGAGAAGAATTAAAGAACCTCAGGTAACACTGGAAGAATTGAGTAAAAACTTTAATATTAGTCGTGAAAGGGTAAGACAAATTGAAGTGCGAAGCTTTGAAAAAGTTCAGCAGTACATAAGACAGTTTTTAAAAAATAAGCAGAAGTTAAACTTAATAGATAGGCAGTCTATTAAAAAGGATCTTTAAACAATATAGTATCTTTTCTCTCAGGGCTGGTAGATAACAGACTTATCTCTACTCCAGTAATTTCTCTTAACATTTCAATATATTTTTTTGCATTTCTAGGCAATTCATTAAAGTTTCTGCATCCTCTAGTACTTTCCATCCATCCATCAAGCTCAATATATTCAGCTTTTAAGTTATCTGTAGAAGAAATTATAGGAGGTAAATAATTATATTTTTTTCCGTTGAAATCATAAGAAATACAGACATTTATTTTTTCAAAATGATCTAATACATCTAATTTTGTTAAAGCTAATCCATGGATCCCACAAATATTTACAGACTGTTTTAATAAAACTAAATCCAACCAACCACATCTTCTTTTTCTACCAGTCACTGTGCCAAACTCATTACCAATTTTTCCAAGTTTTTCTCCTATTGAATTATTTTGTTCAGTTGGGAACGGTCCCTCTCCAACCCTCGTCAAATATGCTTTAGTAATCCCTAGAGTGAAGCAGTTTTTTATAATGCCTAAACCGCTGCCAATTGATGCCTGAGAACTTATTGTATTAGAAGAGGTAACAAAAGGATAGGTGCCGTGATCATTATCTAATAACATACCTTGAGCCCCTTCAAATAAAATATTTTTTTCTTCATTTTGTAGTCTGATTAAATCATTCCATATATTAGAGACGTATGGTTCAATAAAATTTGTTATATCATTTAATTGATTAAGTATATCAACAGACTTTACTTCATTAATACCCAAACCTTTTCTGATAGGATTATGATGAAAAAGCGCATTTTCTATCTTTTTTTTTAAATTTCTCTTATCAAAAATATCACATAATCTTATAGCTCTTCTTCCAATTTTATCCTCATATGCTGGCCCTATACCTCTTCCTGTAGTGCCAATTTTTATACCATCTAGCTTATGTTCTCTAGCAGTATCCAGTTCTCTATGATATGAGAGTATTAAGCTAGTAGTTTCAGATATAGATAATAGGTCTGCAGTAATATTGATGCCTTTATGCGAGACTGCTTCAATTTCTTTCGCAAGAGCCCACAAGTCTAAAACTACACCATTACCTATGAAAGATTTTTTACCTCTTACTATACCTGATGGTAATAAGCTTAGTTTATAAACTTTTCCATCTATGACAAGTGTATGTCCTGCATTGTGTCCACCTTGAAATCTAACCACTGCATCAGCTTTATTGGATAACCAATCAACTATTTTTCCTTTTCCTTCATCGCCCCACTGTGATCCTACTACTATTACATTAGACATTAGTTAACCTTTTTAAGCTTTCCATTTTTATTTAAAATATAATTACAATTTTGTTTTTTTGCTTCTTTTAATATATCTTTATTTGCAAAAAGTTCTTTTATAATAATAAAAGATTTTTTCAATTTTATTTTTTTATGCTCTATATCGTAAGGAACATATATTTTTTCTCTATATCTAAAAGTAGTTGATTCCAATAATTGACTGACTAAAAATGTCATGCCTAAACCAATTTCATTATTATTAGATTTATAATCACCACCTACAGCAATATGTTTAGCATTTTCTTTATTATAAATTTTAAATCCAAAATTAAAATATTCTAAAAAACTATTACCTTCGGTCATATCTACTGTAATTGATAAGTCTTTATTATTTTTTTTTATAGATTTTATAAACTTAAAAAAATTTTTCAATAATTCATCAATTTTTTTAGGAAATACGAAATCCTTATATACTTTTAAGGCTTCTTCTACTGTTCCCGCCATTAAAATTAACCCATTTATATAATTATATTTTTTATCTTTCATTATACCAGTGTCTTTATTTTCTAGCGCTTTTTTTATGTTTTCATTTGATTTTAGATTAAACTTTTTGTCTATAATTCTAAATATTGAAGGTAAGCTAAAATCAATAGTAATATTTTTGATGTTTATGCTCTGTAATGCTGTAATAGCTATATTTAAAATCTCTATCATACTATTATCTTGGGGTCCACCTATAAGTTCTACACCAATTTGTTTTAGCTGCTTTTCTGTTTTATAGTTATTTTTTGAGTTTCTGATAACTTCTCCAGAATATGCAAACCTTAAAGGCCTAGCAAAATGTTTTAGCTTTGTACCTGCTAATTTAGCTAATTGAGGTGTTATATCAGACCTAAGAACTAAGATCTTTTTTGTTTCAGGTTCAATTAATAAAAAAGACTCACTATGTAAGTATTTTAATGTATTTTGTGAAATATTATCTTCATATTCTATCATTGGCGTTTTAACTAATAGATATCCATTTTGAAAAAATAAGTCTAGAATTAATCTAGATATTGATTCTTCTTTATGTGCTTCTTCTGGGAGCAAAACTTTAAAACCTTCAGGCAGTAAATCATTAATGAAAAAGTTTTTCATATTAGAATTTTAGTGCTTTAACCTTTTTAATATTATTTAATTTTTGCAAATCATTTATTACCGAGTCATTTAAATACTGATCTAACTCTAATAATGATACAGCTTCACCTTTACCTGTTCTCCCTAGATTGAAGTTTGCTATATTGATATTTTTACTTCCTAAAAGTGATCCTAGAGATCCAATAAAACCGGGTTTGTCATTGTTTAATATATACAACATATTAGGAGAAATTTCGCCTTCAATTCTCATATTCATTATAGATATTATTCTAGAGTTATTGGCAAAGATTATACCTGCATAATTAAATTCTTCATCTGAAGTAGAAATATTAATATGTATCTCAGATGTGTGAATAGAAGTTTCTGTTTGAAAAGAAGAAATAATTTCAATATTTTTTTGCTTAGCTATAGTTTCTGCATTAATTAAATTAACACTCTCCATTCTATTAGAAAATATTCCTGCAACTACATTTGCAATTAGTGGTTTTGTATTTAAAGAAGATATTTCACCTTTAAAAGTAATATTAATTTTAGAGATAGTATTTTCTATGATTTGGCCACCAAATTTTCCTAGCTTGAAAGACAAATCAATAAATGGCCTAAGTTTAGGAGCATCCTCAATGCTTATGGGCGAAACATTTATCGAATTAACAATTACATCATTATTTAAATAATCTGAGATTTGTTGGGCAACCTGTATAGCAACATTTTCTTGAGCTTCAGATGTAGATGCTCCTAAATGAGGAGTAAGTATCAAATTATCTACATTGAATAACTTTTTATTTGTAGGTGGTTCTTCACTGAATACATCTAGAGCAGCTCCAGATATCTTACCTTTGCTAATTAATTCAATAAGGTCATCTTCGACTATAAGCCCGCCTCTTGCACAATTTATTATTTTAACATTATCTTTGCATTTAGAAAGGTTGTTTTTATTTAAAATGCCTTTAGTTTTATCTGTTAGAGGGGTATGTAATGTTATAAAATCAGAATTTTTTAATATTTCTTCTAGTTCAACTTTCTTCGCTCCTATTTTTTCAGTTTGATCTTTAGATAAAAAGGGGTCATAAACTAATACTTTCATTTTAAGGCCTAAACACCTTTCAACAACAAGAGAACCAATATTTCCACAGCCTATCATTCCCAAGGTTTTTCCAAACAACTCAGTTCCCATAAATTTACTTTTTTCCCACTTCCCTTCCTTTGTAGATTTGCTTGCTTGAGGAATATTTCTAGCTAAGGACATCATCAAACTAATTGTATGTTCTGCAGTTGTAATTGAGTTACCAAATGGTGTATTCATTACAACTATGCCATTGTTGGTTGCTGATTCTATGTCAATATTATCAACTCCAATTCCAGCTCTTCCTAAAACTTTTAATTTTTCTCCAGATTGAATTATATTTTTAGTAATTTTTGTGGCTGATCTAACTACAATTCCTTCATATTCATTTACTATCTTACAAATTTCTTCTTCAGATAATCCTATTTTTTTATCAAAACTAATACCATTTGCAGTAAATACTTTTTCTGCTTGTATACTCATCTTGTCTGCTATTAATACTTTTTTCATAACACTCATTCTCTTATAAATTTAATAAAACACCACTCTAACCAATCTAGAAGTATATCAATATCTTTCTCAAAAACCGTAGCTCCTCCCCATATTCTAATTCCAATAGGTGCATCTCTGTAAGAATTAATATCATAAGCTATTCTATTTTCTTCCAAAAAAGAAAATAAATTATTCATTTTTTCTTTTAGTTTATCAGTTTCATATTTTTCTAAAATACTCTCTTTTATTTTAAGGCAAATAGAAGTGCATGATCTTATACTCTCTTCCTCAGGTAAAAAGTCTAACCATAGAGATTTTTTAATTTTTTTTTCAACAACTAATAGATTTTTTCTACTAAGTTCAATAGTTTTTTCTATTCCTCCAACTTGTTTTACCCAGTTTAGGGCATCTAGAGCATCTTCTACACAAAGCATAGATGGTGTATTAATAGTACTTCCTGTAAACAATTTCTTATTAACCTTTCCTTTGTTAGATAATTGAAAAATTTTTGGTATTGCTCTATTTGGAATAAAGTTTTCTAATCTATGAATTGCCTTCGGGCTTAGTACAATAACACCGTGTTGTGCTTCACCACCTAAAACTTTTTGCCATGAAAAAGTAGTAGCATCTAACTTTATCCAGGGCAAGCGCATGGAAAAAGCAGCAGATGTAGCATCACAAATAGTTAAACCTTCTCTATTATCGGGTATCCAATCACCATTTGGAACACACACTCCAGAGGTGGTGCCGTTCCATGTGAATACAATATCTTTTTTAAAGTTAACGTCATTTAGGTTTATAATTTTACCATACTGTGCTTGTGTTACTTTTGTATTTGGTATTTTAAGTTGATCAATTATATCTTTTACCCAGTCATTGCCAAAACTTTCCCAAGCCAAAACCTCTATTGGTTTCTCTCCAAGTAATGACCAAAGTAACATTTCAATTGCTCCTGTATCTGAAGCAGGAACTATACCAACATAGAAATTATCGGGTATTTCTAATAATAATTTAGTTAAATCAATTACTTCTTTAATTTTTGATAGGGCTACCTTTGATCTATGAGACCTACCTAAGATTGCTTTAGAGTATATATCTGAATTCCATCCGGGTCTTTTTGCACATGGACCTGATGAAAAATAAGGATTCGAGGGCTTTTGTTCTGGTTTTAAAATCATAATTTATAATAAAATAACGTTGATAAAGGTATGGGTCAAACTCTAACTTTTAAAATCTGCAAAATGGTTGATAGGATTATGTCCTTTTCCAATTAGAAAACTATTTTTTATTCCATTATGCACATAATCTATTGATAACTTTATACTTTCTTTAAGGTTTTTTCCTAAAAAAAGATTAGCAGTTATTGCTGAGGCTAAACTGCAACCAGTTCCATGTGTATTATTTGTTTTTATTCTTTGGCTAAGAAATTTATCAGTCTTACCGTTATTAAATAAAATATTAGTAATAGTTTTTTTTTCTTCTAAGATATGTCCTCCTTTAAGTAAAATCCGTTTGATGTTAATGTCATTAAATTTATTTTTACAATCTAACATTTCATCTATATTTCTTATTTTACAATTCAATATTTTTTCTGCCTCTAAGGTATTAGGTGTAATAATATAGCTTTTAGGTATTAAAGTTTTTTTTAAATAACTTATTGCATCTTCCTTCAAAAGAGGATGGCCGCCTTTAGCAATCATTACAGGATCTAAAATTATAGGAACTAAAGGAAAATATTTTTCTAAAGAATTATTAATAACTTTAATAATCTTCTTGTTAGAAAGCATTCCAATTTTTATATAAGAAATATCTAAGTCTTGAGCTATAGCTTTAATCTGTTCTTCTATAAAGTGTATTGGTATATTAAAAACTTTATTTACTCCTTTAGTATTTTGGGCTGTTAATGCAGTAAACACAGTGGCAGCATATACTTTAAAAAAGGTTAAAGTCTTAATATCAGCTTGAATGCCTGCACCAGCACTAGAGTCAGAGCCAGCTATCAATAGAACTGATTTTTTTTTCAAATATTTTCTTTCATTAAATTTATTATCTTTTTAGAGATAGACTTTGCTAATTCTAAATTTTTTGCTTCTATCATTGTTCTGATTTTATTCTCAGTTCCAGATTTCCTAATTATAATTCTGGTATCTTTTTTATCTATTCTTTTTTCTATCTTTTTTTTTATATTACTTATTGTTGATTTAAGTTTCTGATTAGTTCTAATTGGAATGTTTTGCATAATTTGAGGGTAAGGTATATATATATTTGCAAGAGTTGAAAGTTTTTTATTTTCAAACTTCATAATACCTAAAACTTCTAAAGAAGCTAAAATCCCGTCACCTGTGGATGAATAGTTATTTAAAATAATATGACCAGACGGTTCTCCACCTAAAACAAAGTTTTGTTCTTTCATAGATTGAATTATATTGCGATCACCTACATCAGTTCTAATTAAATTAATTTTTTTTTCTAAAAAATAATCTTCTAAGGCTTTATTAGTCATAACAGTGCCAACAACTGTATTCTGAAATAAATTATTATTTTTTTTCCAAAACTGAGCAATAATAGCTATAATTTTATCTCCATCAACAATTACTCCATTTTCATCAATTAAAATACATCTATCAGCATCTCCATCTAAAGCAATTCCAACATCAGCCTTAAATTCTATTACTTTATTAATAAGGCTATTTGGAAAGGTTGAACCACTATTTTCATTTACGTTGGTTCCATCAGGACTAACATTTATGGGAAAAACGGTAGCTCCAAGTTCCCATAAGATTTTAGGAGCAACATTGTAGGCTGCACCATTTGCACAATCAATTACTATTTTTAGACCGTCTAAACGAAGTTTTGAAGATATTTTTGATTTCAAATATTCTATATACCTTCCTCCTGCATCTTCAATTCTCTTTGCTCTACCAAGGTTTTCGGGCTTTACTAAATTTTTAAATTTAGAGTCAATAAGTTTTTCAATATTCAGTTCATCTTTATCAGATAATTTGGTTCCATCTGGTTTAAAAATTTTAATTCCATTATCTGAATAATGATTATGAGATGCAGATATCATTACTCCTACATCACATCTCATAGATGACACTAAAGCTGAGACTCCTGGTGTTGGTAGAGGGCCAGTTAGATATACATTCATACCCATACTTAAAAACCCTGCTGTTAAAGATGGTTCTATCGTATAATTTGATAATCTAGTATCTTTACCAATCAAAACAAAATGCTTATGGTTTCCTCTAGTAAAATATTCAGCAGTTGCCATACCAATATTTAAGGCTAAAGATGCATTCATTTTATTAGAATTAGCTTTTCCTCTAATACCATCTGTACCAAAGTATTTTTTTTTATTTTTCATAATTTTTAATTTGCTCTTTTAAATATATTGATTGCTTCTTGTGTTTCCTGAACATCATGAACTCTTAAAATTTTTGCCCCTTTAGTATAGGCATTAATTGCTAACACAACTGATGGTGTTAAAGTATTATTTTTAGTTAAACTTTTAATTAGGCTCTTTCTTGAAATACCAATCATTAAAGGATGCCCTAAGTCTAAAAAGACACTAAGGTTTTTGAGAATAATGTAGTTATGATCTAAGGTTTTAGCAAAACCTATTCCAGGATCTAAAATAATTCTTTCCTTAGATATATTCATACTTTTCAATATACATAATTTTTTTTTAAAAAAATTATATATATCACATACTACATTATTATAGATAGGATTATTTTGCATTGTCTGAGGAGTTTTTTTAGAATGAGTCAAGACATACATGCAATCATAATTTTTTAATAACTTTAAAGTATTTTTATCATAATTTAGACTAGAAACATCATTTATTATTTTTGTTCCTAGATCTAATGCAACCTTCATCGTCAAAGAGTTCCTTGTATCACATGAAATTAAAATATTATTTTTTGATAATTCTTTTATCACTGGTTTAATTCTTTTTATTTCCTCTTGAACATCTATAGCTGAAGCTCCTGGTCGAGTTGATTCTCCCCCTACGTCAATAATTTCTGCTCCTTCTTTTATCATATTTTCTGCTCTAATTAGAGCCTTTTTAAAATCAAAATAACGTCCACCATCATGAAAACTATCTTCGGTAATATTTAATATGCCCATAATAATGGGCTTTTGACTATTAATAAAATTTATATGCGTTAATGGAGTATTTATTCTTTTTAATCTATCACTTAAATTCAGGTATTTTTTTAGGTTATTATTAGATTTACAGCTTTTAGGTAATTTAAATACATCAACTGTATTTTTTAGTACAAAGTGGTTCTGTCCTGAGGTCTCTAATATATTTGCGTTTTTAAATTTTACGTTCCCTTTCTCATCAAAGAAATGGTTGAAAGGTTGCAAGTAAAATTCTTCACTCAAACTGTATCAACTAAGATGTATTTTTAATAGTTAAAGGTACTGATCCAATTGGTTTATTTTTAATTGTACTGTCAGTTTTTTTATTTTCAACACTATTAGAATCTGATTCTTTACTTTCTTCTTCTTTAACTATTTTTTTTCCTTTTAAAAGATCTTTAATTTCTGTGGCGGTAAGAGTCTCGTACTCAAGCAACCCTTTTGCTATTATGTGTAAGTCTTTTAGTTTAGCATTAATAATTTTTTTTGCTGTAGCTTCTCCTTTTTTAACTAAGGCTTTAACTTCACCATCAATAATGCGTGCAGTCTCATCTGATATATTAGTTTGCTGAGAGACTGAATGACCAAGAAAAACTTCTTCTTGATTACTTTCATATCTTAAGGGACCAAGCTTATCAGAAAATCCAAATTCTTTTACCATTCTTTTAGCTAGATTAGTAGCTTGTTGAATATCATTACCTGCACCTGTTGTAATGTTATCTTTACCATAAATTAATTCCTCTGCTATTCGTCCACCAAAAAGGGATGCTAGCTGAGCATTTAATTCATTGTAGGTGTGAGCTAATTTATCTCTTTCAGGTAACCACATGGTTACTCCCAAGGCTCTTCCTCTCGGAATAATTGTTACTTTATGTAGAGGTTCGTGACCTTTAGCATTTAACATTACTAAAGCATGGCCCGCTTCGTGATATGCTGTTTTTTCCTTTTCATCTTCTGTCATAACCATTGACCTTCTTTCACTACCCATCATAACCTTGTCTTTAGCTTCTTCAAATTCACTCATAGAAACATTTTTCTTATTTTTTCTAGCAGCTAACAATGCTGCTTCATTTACTATATTAGCTAGATCTGCTCCAGAAAATCCTGGTGTTCCTCTTGCTATGGTTCTAGCATTAACATCTGAAGCCAGAGGTACTTTTTTCATATGAACTTTTAGTATTTTTTCTCTTCCAACAATATCAGGGTTAGGGACTACTACTTGTCTATCGAACCTTCCTGGTCTCAGAAGTGCTGGATCTAAAACATCTGGTCTATTTGTAGCTGCTATCAAAATAACACCTTCATTAGTCTCAAATCCATCCATTTCAACAAGTAACTGATTTAAGGTTTGCTCTCTTTCGTCATTACCTCCTCCTAAACCTGCTCCTCTATGTCTTCCTACCGCATCAATTTCATCCACAAATATTATACATGGAGCGTTTTTTTTACCCTGTTCGAACATATCCCTTACTCTGGAGGCTCCTACACCAACAAACATTTCAACAAAGTCTGATCCAGAGATAGTAAAAAAAGGTAC
Source organism: Rhodospirillaceae bacterium (assembly GCA_902614225.1). Taxonomy (GTDB): domain Bacteria; phylum Pseudomonadota; class Alphaproteobacteria; order TMED109; family TMED109; genus TMED131. The sequence continues at coordinate 10,193 of CACMKJ010000016.1, read as the reverse complement.
ATTAGCTTCTCCAGCAACAGCTCTAGCAATTAAAGTTTTTCCAGTCCCAGGAGGGCCTACAAGTAAAACTCCTTTAGGAATTTTACCTCCTAATCTTTGAAATTTAATCGGATTTTTTAAATATTCAACGACCTCTTCTAATTCTTCTTTTGCTTCGTCAACTCCCGCTACATCGTTAAATGTTACTTTACCATGCTTCTCTGTTAGTAATTTAGCTTTTGATCTTCCGAAACCTAAAGAACCTCCACCTTTGCCTTGCATTTGTCTCATAAAAAAAATCCAGACACCAATAAAAAGAAGCATTGGTAACCAATTTAAAAATAAGCCCAGGAGTGGAGAGACCGCTTCTTCTTCAGGTGCTGAATTAATAATAACATTGTGAGATGATAGTTGCTCTATAATATTAGGATCACTAGGCGGCGTATACGTAGAAAATTTGCTTCCATCATCAAGGTGACCTGATATAGTTCTACCTACTATTGAAACATCATTGACTTTATCATTATCAACAAGTTTTAAAAACTCAGAGTATGGAAGTTTAGCTGTCCTTGATTGATCTTGATTTTGATTAAATAAATTAAAAACTAAAACTAAAACTATAGCAATTACTACCCATATAAAAACATTTTTTCCTGAATTATTCAATTTTTATCCTCTTTATATAATATTGTCGTATTTTTTATTAAAAAAATCAATAGTATGACTTTTTATACTATTTTCTAGTGAATTAAGTTCACATATATCTAAATGGGGTACATAAAGCAAACCTTCAAGAGTAAATATTACAGGCAGAGTTTTTCTGACTTGAAATGGTAGCATTTTAATTCTTTTTTTATTCATTTTGAAGTTTTTATTATAAAAAGAGTTAGATAAAATTGAACCCAAAGGTAAAATTTTTACAGTTTCGTTTGTTTTATTAATAATTTTAAATCTGTTATCCCAAATCAATGCGTTATTATCAGGCAGTAGTTGAGTTTTTTTTTCTAAATCATTGTATTCTCTAAAAATAAATATTTTTTTCTTATTGATAACTAAAATACATCCTCCTAATGAATAAGTAATATTTTTCTCTTGCGAAGCATTAAAATATAACCTTTCTAAAATTTCTAATTTTGAGAAATAGTTTTTATTTCCTAACCTGAATATTGCTATTCTTAAAAAAATAAGAACCAAGAATTTAGGGTATTTTTTAAAAACATCTCTCTTTACCTCAAGAAAACCTTCATTTCTGTAAAAATAATCATATTTAAATTTTTCTTTAATAAATTTTTCATTATACTTTCTAATATTACAAAAAATTGAGGCTGCCTTTATTAGATTATATTTTAATTCTATTTCGTTATGAAGAGTTTTTCTAATTTTTGATCTAAAATATTTATCATTTGAATTTGATGGATCATTGATAAACTGAATTTTTTTTTTTGAATTAAGTTGTAGAATTTGCTTTTTAGTGAAACATAAGAGTGGTCTAAACAACTTTATATTAAATATTTCTCTTAATTCAAAAATAGGGCATAGTCCTTCAAGGTAAGAATTATTAATAATTCTCATTGATAGTGTTTCAGCAATGTCATCTGCATGATGACCAAGAAAAAGAGTTTTAATATTTTTTTCTATACATTTTTTAGCAATATGCGTATATCTTGCAACACGAGCTTGTTCCATTATACGTGTTTTGGGCTTTTCATGCCATTTAATTTTAATAAAATTACATTTTAATTTTTTACATGCTTTTTCAACAAATAAAATTTCATTTAAACTTTTTTTCCTTAAGTTATGATCAAATGAAAATACATTCAAAAATTTACCTTCTTGATTTGCCCACCTGCTTAATACATAAAGTAAAAGCATGCTATCTGGCCCACCTGATACTGCAACTCCATAATGTTTTTCATATTTTGTAAAATAGTATTTATTTAAAGTTTGGTGAACTTTTTTTTCAAAATCTGAATACTTTAATTTAACATTTTGCACGTTTTATGTATTCTTTTGCTCTGTTACTTATTCTCTTAGGAGCTTTTGGAAATTCTGATTCTAACTTAGAAAATGCTGCGCAAGCATCTTCATTCTTACCCAAATTCATGAATGTAAGAGCTAACTTGAATAATTGATCAATAGCTTTATTTCCTTTAGGAAAACTTTGAAAACCTCTTGCAAAACTAATAGCTGCTAATTGAAATTTTTTTTGTACATAATAAGTTTCTCCCAACCAATAGTAAGCGTTAGATGCAAGCGGATCATTAGGATGTTCCCCTATAAATGCTTTAAAAGATTTCTCTGCCTCCATAAAGTTCTCTCTAACAAGCATATCATATGCATAACTATATATTTCTGAAGGGTTTTTTAATAATGAGGTAATTTTATCATCAGAAATTTCTCCTTGACTAGGTGCTCCTCCTGTTGTTTCTGGAATATTATTTTCTGAATAATTTTCTTTATTATCTTCTTTGAAATTTTCATTAACTGTACCTAGAACTTTCATGCTAGGATTGTTTTTAATGTTAGGGTCTTCAATGATAGTTGTTTCTTTCTCAATTGGTTGAATTGCAGAATTACTATTATCAAGAGATGAATCGCTCTTTTCATTAATACTTTTTTTTATCTCGCTTAGTTCTGTTGTTTTCAATAAATTAAAAATATTATCCATTTTAAAGTTTATTTCTTCTAGGCTCCCATTTAGATTTCTAATTTCTTCTTCTAACTCATTTAATCTTTGTTCATGACTAGCTATTGAGTTTATATTACTATCGCTAACATTAAAATTATTAGGTTTTTCGCCTTGAATATTTTTTAGCTCTGATTCTAAATCATTGATTCTTTGAATAACTGATTCTAAATAGTTTTTGTCTTGACTAAAGCTAAGCCTAGTGACAAAGATTAACAAAAAAATAAGTAAAAAACTTTTTATTTTATTATAATCCGAAATATTCATAGATTAAGGATTTATTGTAGTAATAGCTGTTCTAGATTGTGCCCATGCTTTTTCATTATTTTCTAAAGACTGTAACTTTTCTTTTCCAAATGAAATTATAGATATTCTACTATCTTCTACACCTAAAGAAGTTAAAAAAGATTTAACTGAGAAAGCTCTTCTTTCTCCTAATGCCAAGTTATATTCTCTAGTACCTCTGGCGTCGCAGTGTCCTTCAATGGTAACTGTTATATTCTGATTTGCTATTAAAAACCTTGCCTGCCTTTTTAGAGTTTCAATCCCTTCTTTTTTAAAATTTGACTTGTCATAGTCAAAAAAGACTCTGTCACCAACCTCTATAAGTTTTTCATTTAAAATTTTATTTATTTTAGCAGTTTCTGATAAGTCATCTTCTATAGAAATATTTTGATCATTTTCTTCGATATCTTTATCGCTTTCTTCTGTGGTGGAAGAAACGTTACTGCTAACACCTTCAACTAAAACTTTTTCATTTTGAGATGTACACCCAATGAAATTAAATATTAAAAAAAATATTAACAAAAGTTTTAATAAATTATTCATAATATAATTATTACACAATTTTAAAAAAAAATTAATAATTAATTGAAGGCCCCCAATCTGGGTCTGAGGCCTCTCCAGGTGTATTTAGTTTCTTCTCAAGGTTTCCAGTAATATCAATTGTAAATATAGAAGAAACTAGTTTATTATTTGATTTATTAACTTTATTAAAAATTAAAGTACGCCCATTAGGAGACCAAGAAGGGCTCTCTGTTAGATATCCAGTAGCAATAATTCTTTCACCAGAGCCATCTTTTCTAATGAGTCCAATAAAAAATTCATTTTTATATGTTTTAGTAAAAGCAATATAGTCACCCCTAGGTGACCATACAGGCGTAGCATAACTTCCTTCACCGAATGTTATTCTTTTTGCTTTTTTTGATATACCGTCATTGCTTTTTTTTATATATAGATTTTGCTTTCCAGATCTATCAGAACTAAATACTATCCACTTATTATCTGGAGAAAAAGAAGGAGAAGTATTAATATGTCTATTGTTGGTAACTTGAATAGTTTCATTGTTACTTAATGTTTGTATAAATATATTAGAACTTCCTCTTTTTGTTAGAGAGAAAATAATTCTTTTATTATCTGGAGAAAATCTGGGAGCAAAACTCATTCCTGAAAAATTACCTAAAACTTTTTCTTTTTTTGTATCTAAATCAAATAAAAAAACTGTAGGTTTTTTATCTGAAAAAGACAAATAAGCAATTTTTTTTCCATTAGGAGAAAATCTTGGAGTAATTGCTATATTTTTTCCATTAGTTAAATATTCATGATTATTTCCATCATAATCCATTATTGCTATTCTTTTAGATATGTTGTTAGCGGTTTTTTCCTCGGCAATATAAACTACTCTAGTATCAAAATATCCTTTTTCTCCTGTAACACGTTGATAAATTAAATTTGAAATAATGTGAGCTAATACTCTTAATTTGTTATCATTTAGAACTTCTACTTTTTTACTAAGAATTAATTTTTCTCTGTAAACATCCCATAATTTAATATTAATCAATAACTTATCATTATAAAGTTTTATCCTTCCACTTACTATGAGGTTTGCATCGATTAGGCTCCAATCTCTAAATGAAGGTTGAAAAAAAACTTCCTCTTCGTCTTGTAAAAATGCATTATCAGATATCTTTCTGAATAAACCTGAATTAGTTAAATCATTGGAAACAATTTCATAAATTTGGTTACTAATTGTTTTTTCTTTTATTGATTTATAATTAAACTTTGTTATGGCAATAGGTAATGGCTCTATAGTGCCTTTTGTAACATCTATTTCTATAGGGCCTGAATATAAGTTTTTTAAAAAAAATATAAATAAAAGTGAACATAATTTTAATTTTATCATTATCTTGCTTCTATTGGTTTAAAGTTAATAATTAATTCTTTCCAAGTATTATACCTATCTTTTTTTAAACCTTCAAATGGTGAAGCTTTTTTTATTGCTCGAATAGCAGAGTCAAGATATGGTTGCAATGTATTATCTCTAACGGTTTCATTAAGAGTGCTTTTATGAATTTGTAAGTTTATTACATTTCCATTAATATCAAGTCTAACAACTATTTTAATTATAAGATCTTTTGATGTTTTTATACCTGGAGGTCTAGACCAGTTTTCATCAATCTGATTAAGTATTAGCCTTTCTATATAACTTAATTCATTTTTATTAGGTTTTTTTTTATCTAAATTATTACTATTTTTTAATTTTTGTTCAGAGAGCTTTTGGAGTTTTTTTTCAAAATTATCTTGTGATTCTGCAGGTAGTTTTTCTTTAGCTAAATTCTTTAATAAATCATCAAACTTTTCTTCATTAGAGTTTTTAGGATTTTCTTTAGTAGTTTTTTGTTTTATTTCATTTTTAGATTTTTCTTTAATAGTTTTTTTAGGTTTTTCTTTAATAGTTTTTTTAGGTTTTTCTTTAATAGTTTTTTTAGGTTTTACTTCTTTTTTAGGTTTTTCTTTAATAGTTTTTTTAGGTTTTTCTTTTTCTATAAAGTTTTTTTTTTCTAATGACACATTTACATTAATGGCTTGTTCTTTATTTTTCTTAAGATTAACAATTTCAAGTTTAAAAACGGCTAGAAGTGTTAGATGAAAAATAAATGAAAAAAATATAAACTTAACCAAATAGACCTCATTTTTTTGGTAATGTTATTAAGTTTACATTTAAAATTCCGCTATCAATTATTTGTTTCATTACTTTCATAAGTACATCATAGGTAACAGATTTATCTGCTCTAATGTAAATTTGAGTTTTAGGGTTTGCTTTTTTTATTTCTTTTAACTTTTCATTTAATACTTCTGAAGTAATTCGTTTTTTTGATATAAAAGTTTCATTATTTTTATTTATAGTAATGATAATAGGATCTTTGTTCTCTGGTATATTAGGTGTATCAACTTCTGGTAACTCTATTTCAACTCCTGTTTGTAATAGTGGAGCAGTAATCATAAATACTATTAGTAGAACTAGCATAACATCAACAAAGGGAGTAACGTTAATGTCAGAAAGAAATTTTTTTCTACTTCTATATTTTGAATAGTTTTGCATTATTTTCTGTTATGGATATGTCTAGATAAAATATTTGATAAGTCATACAAAAAAGTTTCTAGAGAGTTATAATATCTGTTTGTTTCTGATGAAATTTTGTTATATGCCATAACTGCTGGAATTGCAGCTAGAAGCCCCATGGCAGTAGCAAGAAGAGCTTCCGCAATGCCTGGCGCCACTATGGCTAAAGAAGTATTTTTAGATGTAGCAATTGATTGAAAGCTATTCATAATACCCCAAACTGTTCCAAATAAACCAATAAAGGGAGCTGAGGAACCGGTGGTAGCAAGGAAGTTCAAATTTTTTTCTAGGGTTTCCATCTCTCTGTTTAGTGTAGAAAACATAGCTTTCTCAATTCTTTTTTCTAGAATAATATTTTCATCATGGTTTATGCTTTTTCTGTTTGAAGCAGTTAGTTCTTTCATACCTGTAACAAAAATAGCTTCCATTGGGTGGCCAGGAGAACTCTCAATATTTTTGTGGAGTTTTTCTATATTAATACCAGACCAAAAATCATCCTCAAACTTTTTTGACTTTTTTCTAAGTTTTCTTAATTTAGTTAGTTTTTCAAATATTATACTCCAACTAAAAATGGATAAAAAAAGCAAAGATAACATAACTAATCTCACAACAAAATCGGCCTCTAAAATAAGACCCCAAATACTCATATCTAAATCATTTATTACATTAATATCATTGTTCATAACCTTTACCCTAATTAATAAATTTATGATATAAGGATTTTGGCATTCTAGCAACTCTTCCTGTGTTTGAGATACAACATACTGTAACTTGAATTTTTGAAATTTCTTTTTTCTCTTTATAAAATATATGCCTAAAGCAAAGTTTGGCTCTATTAATGGTTTCTAAATCGGTAACTAGATTTATTTGATCATCTAATTTGCAAGAATATATGTAACTAACCTTGAGATTTTTTACTACAAACTGAACTTGATATTTTTCTTTAATATAGGTTTGTTCTAGAGAGAGGTTTCTCAAGAATTCTGCTCTTGCTCTTTCTGCAAAGTTTAAATATTTTGAGTGATATACAATTCCTCCAGCATCAGTGTCTTCATAATATATGCGTATACTTATTTTAGAACTTAAGTTATGAAATGACATGTCACTTTCTATTAAATCTTTCTATCCAATACAAAGTTAATAATGCGGCTTCTGCTATCCCATCATTACTTTTTACTTTCCAAAGATCAGAGTCTCCAAACTTTAATCTAGCTAGATCTAAACTTTCTTTTTTAGATGGCCCTAATCCTAAAGATTTTTTCCAAATAGCAGGTGCAACATAATCTACTCTTTTAGAAAAAAGATAACTTAGTGTTTCTATTCCTCCAAAATTTCTTCCAAATTGAAAACTAGAAGTTACCCCTTGTCTAGGCATAGCGTGAACTTTTTCTATAATACTAACGTCTATAGAGTGGTTTTCTAACTCTGTAGCTATTTTTTTTGTATCTATTATTTTTTTTCCATAAATAGTTACGGTTGGCATTCTTAAAGCAAGAATAATCTGTGGTAAAGTATCATTAATATTCTTAATAATTGCTAACCCTCCTGAACTTCCAGGATCTATTCCTAAAACTAACATTTTATTTTAATTAACAAATTATTATTACTCTTCTAAGTCTCGATTTAAACTAACATTAGAAAATACACGTTGTATATCATCATTTTCTTCTAATAAGTCTATAAAAGATAATACTTTTTTTTCAATATCTGGTTCTAATTTTATAGGATTTTTTGCCTTCCATACTAATTCTGATTTCTTTGGCTCTCCAAATTCAAGCTCCAAGTCATCTCTAAAATTGCTGAAGTTTTCAGGGTTACAAGTTGAAATTATGTAAGCTCCGTCATCTATCACATCTAATGCATTTTTATCAATAGAAAAATCAAAAAATTTTTCTTTTGAAATATTTTGTGAATCATATTTTACTTCGCCTATTTTATCAAAATTAAAACTTGCAGAACCAGTCTCTCCCAAGATACCTCCATTCTTATTTAAAATAGTTCTTATTTCAGAGGCCGTTCTGTTTTTATTATCAGTTAAAGTTTCAATAATTAAAAATACTCCATTGTTTGCAATACCTTCATACCGCATTTCATCATAATGAGTATTATCGTCGTTAGAGGTTGCTTTTAGTAAAGCTTTATTAATTCTATCATTAGGCATATTTTCGTGACGGGCGTTAATCATTGCATTTCTAAGTCTAGGGTTTTGTCTTGGATCGGGCATACCCGATTTGGCAGCTACAGTAATTTCTCTAGCTAATTTAGCAAATAGTTTTGCCCTTTTTGCATCTTGAGCACCTTTTCTGTGCATTATATTTTTAAACTGTGAATGTCCCGCCATTAGATTATTTCAAAAACAACTTTTCATCAGGTATCTTATTTTCTAATATATCACCTAGTATTAATTGTTTAGCTACACTTGACAACCCTGAATCTTCAAAAACCTTAATAATAACTCCACACATAGTGTGATTTGAAGATGCTGGCTTAATTTTTTTAAAATCAGGCTTTTTTATAAAATTTTCTATCCATTCATTTTTTTTCCCTCCAATCACTGAATCATAATCACCACACATGCCGGCATCTGTTTGATATGCAGTACCACTAGGTAAGATCCTTAGGTCTGATGTAGGAACATGAGTATGGGTTCCGATTATAGCTGTAACTTTGCCATCCAAGTAATTGGCAAGTGCTTGCTTTTCTGAAGCAGCTTCTCCATGAATATCTATTATAATAGCATCACAATTTTTTTTTAACCTATAATTGCTCATTATTTTGTTAACTGATTCGAACAGATTTTCAGACTTTCTCATAAATAAATTACATAATAAATTTATGACTAAAATTTTTTTATTTGATTCAGTTTCATACAGAATAAAACCTTGACCCGCTGATTGGTTAGTTAAATTATTTGGCTTTAATAAATTACAGTTTTTTGAAATATATGGAATAATTTCACTCTTATCCCATATATGGTTTCCTGTACTTATTACATTAACTCCTATTTTAAACAAATTATTACTAATTTCGGGTGTGATGCCATATCCTTCTGCTACATTTTCAGCATTTGTTATTACTAAGTTTATGTTGTATTTGATACAAATATTTTTTAAATTTTTTTTTAAAAAATAAACACTATTTTCTCCTACAAGATCTCCTAAAAATAGTATATTCATAATTTAAAAACTTTTATAGATTTATCAGTGATAATTGTATTGCATATCATGTCATAGTTTTCAGAAGGTAATTCATTTACTTCTTGAAACTCATAGCCATAGCCTAAATAAAATAAATTTTTATTTTTTTCAAAAAATTTATCATAAAAACCTTTTCCATAACCCAGTCTATATCCTTTCTTATCAAATGCAACCACTGGAACTAAAATTAAATCTGGAATTTTTTGAACAGAAATTCGCCTTGGTTCATAAAATTTTAAATTATTATATATAAGTATATCATTTAATTTCCATTGAAAATACTCTAATTTATTTGAAGAAACAGAGGGTAAATATATATCAATTTTTTTTTCTAACAGTAACTTTATTAAAGGTCTAGTATCTAGCTCATAAAACATAGGCCAATATAAACCAATTGATTTATTATTTCCTTTCAAATTAAAAAGAAAATTTTTTGCAGCTTTCCATGGGGCATTTTCGTCCAAAGAATAATTTTTTCTTCTTAATATTTTCATTTTTTTTCTTATGCTATTTTTATCATTCATAAGAAAATTTTTTAGCTAATTTTTCAATTTTTTCAGATGTAATACTTATGATTTTTTCTGCTTCTTTTTCAACTTCGTCTGATTTGTCTAATAAAACTAATGAAGCCAATAATATCATTCTTGCTTCACCAAGTTGTCCTATTTTTTCTGATAGTTTTTGAACTTGATCATTAATTAATGTTGATAAGGACTTTATTCTTTCTTCTTCCCCATCTTTACAAGATATTCTGTATGATCTTCCATTTATAGTTATATCAACTTCAGCCATTATTTTGTTTATCTTTAGTTACATTCTTTCTTAACAATTTTATTTCCTGTAGAGCTTGATCAATAAGTTCTAATGAAGCAACTTTTTCTTTTTTTAATATAATTATTTCATTCTCTAAATCTTTTTTTATTTTTAT
>CACMKJ010000015.1 GCA_902614225.1 Rhodospirillaceae bacterium | reverse complement strand
AAAAAGTTTATTAGATGACAATGGAGTAAGAGAAACATTCCCTGATAAAACAGTAGATTCTTTATGTCCTTATTGCGGTGTAGGGTGTCAGACAAAAGTTTTTGTTAAAGACAACAAAATAGTCCAAGTAGACGGTAGAGACGGGCCTGCAAACAATCAAAAGCTTTGTGTAAAAGGCAGATTTGGTTATGATTATATTCATAACGAAGGAAGGTTAATGAAACCCTTAATTAGAAAAGAAGGGGTAAGGAAGCAAAAGATTGAAAACTATAAAGATTTAAAAATTAGTGACTATTTTCGAGAGGCCTCATGGGATGAAGTAATAGAACTTTCGGCAAAAAATTTAAATTCAATATACTCTAAAAATGGACCTTCTAGTATTTGTGGATTTGGCTCAGCTAAAGGATCAAATGAAGAGGCTTATTTATTTCAAAAGCTTATTAGAACTGCCTTTAAGACTAATAACGTTGATCATTGTACAAGGTTATGCCATGCCTCTTCAGTTGCCGCACTAATGGAGGGCGTTGGATCTGGAGCAGTTTCTGCTCCATTTACAGCTGTAAAAGATTCTGACTGTATTATAGTAATTGGCGCTAGACCTACAACCAATCATCCTGTTGCAGCTACATATTTTAAAAGAGCTGCTAAAGATGGAAAAAAACTAATTATTATAGATCCTAGAAAGCAAGATTTATCTAGGCATGCCTACAGTCATTTACAATTTAAGCCAGGAAAAGATGTGGCTTTATTAAATGCAATTATTTATACAATTATAGAAGAAGGTTTATACGACAAGCAATATGTCTCTTCTATGACTGAAGGCTTTGAGGCTTTAAAATATAATATAAGCAAATTTGTTCCGGAGAAAATGGAAAATATTTGTGGTATTTCTGCAGAAGTTATAAGAGATACTGCAAGAATTTATGCTAATTCAGATAAATCAATTATTTTTTGGGGAATGGGAATTTCTCAACATATACATGGAACTGATAATTCTAGGTGCCTTATTACATTAGCATTAATTACTGGCCATATTGGAAGACCGGGTACAGGATTACATCCATTGAGAGGACAAAATAATGTACAAGGAGCTTCCGATGCTGGACTAATTCCAATGGTCTATCCTGATTACCAACCAGTAGAAGATATTAATAATCATAAAAAAATGCAAGAATTCTGGGGTACAGAGTTAGATCAAAAAAAAGGACTAACGGTTGTTGAGATTATGGATAAGGTTTGCGAAGGCCAAATAAAAGGGATGTATGTAATGGGAGAAAATCCAGTCATGTCCGATCCTGATCAAAATCATACAATAGAAGGAATGTGTAAGCTAGATACATTAGTAGTACAAGATATATTTATGACTGAAACAGCCTGGTACGCTGATATTATTTTTCCAGCCTCTGCACATGCAGAAAAAAATGGAACTTTTACTAATACTAATAGGCAGGTTCAAATGGGAAGAAAGGTAATAAATCCTCCAGGTGAGGCTAAAGAAGATCTTGAAATTATTAATAATTTAGGAAAAGCTCTTGGTTTAGACTGGAATTACAATCATGTTTCTGAAGTTTTTAATGAAATGAGTAAGGTTATGCCTTCACTAAATAATATTAGCTGGGAAAGAGTTGAAAAAGAAGACTCTGTAACTTACCCCTGTGATGACAAAAATCTTCCAGGAAATGAAATAGTTTTTTCACAAAACTTCCCAACATCTTCAGGTTTGGCAAAAATAGTACCAACAGATTTAATTTCTCCTCATGAATTACCAGATCAAAATTTCCCATTTGTCTTAACCACTGGAAGACTTTTAGAACATTGGCATACAGGTGCCATGACAAGAAGGTCAAATACTCTAGATAACATTGAACCAGAGGCAATTGTCAACATGAATAGGTTAGACATGAAAAATCTAAGACTAGAACCTGGAAATAAAGTACAGGTTAAAACAAGAAGGGGTTCGATTGAATTAAGTGTTAGGCAAGATACAGAGTTACCAAAAGGTATGATTTTTATACCATTTTGCTTCTCAGAAGCTGCTGCAAACAAGCTTACTAATCCTCAACTTGATCCCTTTGGAAAAATACCTGAATTTAAATACTGCGCAGCTAATATAGAAGCTTGCTAAATACGGTTGCACTTAACTTAATGTGATGCTAATTTTTTAAAAAGGGAGATTTTTATGAGTAATACCAAATCTGGTGGCTTATTTTCATTTTTATTAAAAGATAGAATAGTAGCACCAAAAAATTTTAATAGATGGAGAATACCTCCAGCCTCTATTGCAATTCATTTATGTATTGGATCGGTGTATGCATGGAGTATTTTTAACCCTGCTTTGATAAAGGAATTAGGGGTAGTGTCAAGTTCTGCAGATGACTGGAGTTTAAGTAGTGTTATATGGATATTTTCCGTCTCTATAGTCTGCCTAGGCTTAGCAGCCGCAATAGCAGGAAAATGGCTAGAAGATGTGGGACCAAGATGTGTAGGTGTAACTGCTGCATGTTTGTGGGGTGGTGGTTTTATAGTAGGTGGTTTTGGTATATTAACTCATCAACTCTGGTTAATTTATTTGGGATATGGTGTGCTAGGAGGATGCGGTTTAGGATTAGGTTACGTCTCGCCTGTATCAACGCTAATTAGATGGTTTCCTGATAGAAGAGGAATGGCTACAGGTATGGCAATAATGGGTTTTGGAGGCGGAGCTATGATAGGAGCTCCTCTTAAAAAGTTTCTATTAGATTTGCATGCTAAAGCTCCTGAATACTTAGGAACAGAAGGTGCTGTTAGTCTAATTACAGAAAATGGAAGAAGATTTGCTGAAATAGCAGGGGAAAAAGTTGAAGTAGTAGTAGCTACGGCTGCAGAAGCTGCTCAATTAGCAGTACCTGGTGATGCTGGTGTATATGTTGTAGGTACAGGTAATACAGGAGCAGCAGGGGCTTTTCTTACGCTTGGTATAGTATATTTTATCATCATGATTATAGCGGCTTTTCAATACAGAGTGCCTGCAGAAGGATGGAAGCCTGAAGGATATGAACCCCCATCAGAAGCAGAGTCTGCTGCAAAGATGAAAACACTAAATAATGTGCATATTAATCAAGCAATAAAAACTCCTCAATTTTATCAACTTTGGATTGTTTTATGTTTTAATGTGTCTGCAGGTATTGGTGTTATAGGTGTTGCTAAAACAATGATGTCTGAAATTTTTGGTTCGGCACCACCTACTTCAGAATTGGCATCCATAGTAACAGCTGCTTTCGCAGGTACATATGTTTTGATGATAAGTGTTTTCAATATGTGTGGAAGAATAATTTGGGCTTCTTTATCAGATTTTATAGGTAGAAAAAATACTTATCACTGCTTTTTTGTTTTAGGTACTCTACTTTACTTATCTATTCCCTTTACTGCGAGTGCAGTAAGTGTAGATCCTAAGGTCATGTATTTAGTAATGTTTTATGCTGCTACTATGATTATTTTCACAATGTATGGTGGAGGATTTGCTACTATACCTGCATATTTAGCAGATATTTTTGGAACAATGCATGTAGGAGGTATTCATGGTAGACTTTTAACTGCGTGGAGTACAGCTGGCGTTATTGGTCCTGTTGCAATAGCACAGTTAAGAAGTTTATCTTATAATAATTCTCTTGAAAAACTTATGGAGTCAATTGATCCAAAAGCTTTTTTAGATAAATTTGGTGCACCAGTTGACCAGTTAGATCAACTAGTGAAAGCAAAAACAGTTACCATATCTAAGTTAATGGAGATTGCTCCATCTGGTACCGTTGATCCAACACCTAGTTTGTATAATACTACTATGTATGCAATGGCTGGTTTATTAATTGTAGCCTTCTTTTCAAACTTATTAATGAAACCAGTTCATTCAAAGCATTTTGTAGAAAATACACATCCTGGAACTTTAAAGTAAATTGCATTAAAAGGGTGAATTTTCATTTTTATTAAACCAAATCCTGAAAATTCACCTTTTATAAAAGAAATAGAAGCTTATGACGAACTAGGAAATAAGATCTCTACTTTTTCTATTGTAGAAAAACCATTAACAATCTATCTAAATGATAACCATATTATTACTGCAATGACTGTAGGTGATTATCCTGAATATTTAGCTGTTGGGTATTTAGTAAACCAAAATATTATCAAAGATCATAAAAAAATAGAAAAAGTAGAAGTAGTTGATGACATAAATACTGTGGTAGTTAGATCATCTGAAGAAACATTAATAGACATTTCCAATGAAAGAAAAATCAAAACATCTGGCTGTGCTAATGGAACAATATTTGACAATATAATTGATCAGATAAATGAAGTAAAATTAGATTTAAAAGAAAAAATTAAAGTTGATGCAATTTTTGCATTATACAAATCAATAAATTTAACGCCTTCATTATATTTAAAGTCAGGAGCTATACATGGGTGCGTTTTATGTTCAAAAGAAAAACCACTATATTTTTTTGAAGATGTAGGAAGACATAATGCTATAGATAAGTTAGCAGGTTATATGTTTCTTAATAATATAAATTCAGAAGATAAAATACTTTATACAACAGGTAGATTAACCAGTGAAATGGTAATTAAAACAGTTATGATGAAAATTCCTATATTAGCCTCTAGATCTGGGTTTACAGCTTGGGGAGTAGAATTAGCTCAAAAATCAAATTTGACAATGATAGGTAGGTTAAGAGGAAAAAAATATACTGTACTGTCAGGTTATGAAAGATTAATAGATAAGTGAATACTAATAATAAAGAAAGGCTTATAGGCATAATTTTAGCTGGAGGAAAAGGAAGTAGGCTTGATGGTAAAGGTAAATTAAATCATAAATTTAATAACAATACATTATTAGAGCAAGTCTATGAGAGAATAAAAAGTCAATTCTCATATATAGCCGTTAATGTGAACAATAAAGAAACAACTATGAAACTTAATCTAGAAGTTATTTATGATAAATTTTCAAAAAATATTGGACCATTGGCTGGAATTCATGCCTCTCTTAATCAAGGAAATAATATAAATGGAGAAGAAGGTTATGTTTGTATTGTTCCTGTAGATACCCCTTTTTTACCCAAAGACTTAGGTAAAAGATTATATTCAAACATGTTAAAAAATAATTCTGATGTAGTATTTGCTAAATCAGCAAATAGAATTCATCCGACAATAGGACTTTGGAAAAACAAGCTTAAAAAAAATTTAGAATTAGATATTAATAAAGGAGTAAGAAAAATTGATGCTTTTACCTCTAATTTTAAAGTATCATATGAAGAGTGGTCTACAAAAAAATATGATCCATTCTTTAATATAAATAATAGTGAAGATTTGAATCTAGCAAAAAAATTGATTATAATTAAAGATTGAGCGGTCGTGGCGGAACTGGTATACGCGCAACGTTGAGGTCGTTGTGGAGGAAACTCCTTGGAGGTTCAAGTCCTCTCGACCGCACCAATTTTGAATAAGGTAAAATATGCATAATAAATTTCTTTTGTTAATATTATTTTTATTTATACCTAATATAATGTTAGGTAAAAATTATATGATGAATTGTATTAGTCCAGACTTTAAAAAGGCTGCTTTTTATAAATTTGACAGTACTAACGAAAAGTTATTAATGAGGACAGTGAAAAAAAAATGGAAAGATTTTTGTGATTTTGATACAGAAAATGAACAAAATATAAACTGTACCTTTAATAAGCTTAATATAATTAGATCAAGTACTATTGAAAATGAACAAGATTACCTGGAAAAATATTTAAATATAAATTTTACAAAATATTCATTAGTTGAAACCATAAAAATATTTAAAAACAGTAATTTAAAAGAAAAAATTGATAATATATATAAGTGTAAAAAAGTAAATATATAAATGAAAAGCAAATTATGTTTTTTCAAGACAAGCTAGAGCTAAAGCAAACTTACAAAAGATAATAATACTAGTTGCTATTTATTAGTAACAAAAAAAAGCTCTAAGTTTGATAACTTTGAGAGTTATATTATTATCTTGAATAATAAAAAATTTATACTAATATTTATATATTATTAACTATGATATTTAATATCTGTATAAAAGAAAGACGTGTATAATGGCTAAAGGCGAAGTAAGATGGTTCAATTATAAAAAAGGATATGGCTTCATTTCTCAAGAGGGTGCTGAGGATCAAGACATATTTGTACATATTTCTGCTGTAAAAGCTTCTGGAATTACTAAGTTACAAGAAGGTCAGAAGGTAGAATATGAAATAAAAGAACAAGAAAATGGTAAAATGGCCGCTGAAGACATAAAAACCATCTCTGAATAATTTAATTTAATTTAATTAAAAACGACAGTTCTGTTTTCATTAATTATTATTCTGTGCTCTAGGTGCCAGCTTATTGCTCGGGTAAGAACTAGACTCTCTATATCTCTACCTATAGATATAAAATTTTCTAGTGTTTTAGTGTGATCTACTCTGGCCACGTCTTGTTCTATAATCTGCCCTTCATCAAGTTCATCTGTAACATAGTGTGCTGTTGCTCCTATTATTTTGACGCCTTGAAGATAGGCTTGATTGTAAGGTCTAGCACCCTTAAAACTTGGTAAAAAAGAATGATGTATATTTATAATTTTTCCTTCTAATTTCTTACAAAAATCAGGAGATAATACTTGCATATATCTAGCTAGTACCACTAAATCAATTTTATTTTTCAAAATTAATTCATAAAGCTTTTTTTCTTGTTTTAGCTTATTACTTTTATTCACTTTGAGTAAATTATATTTTATATCATAGGGTTTAACTATTTCTTTCATATCTAAATGATTTGATACTATTATTGGTATTTCGCAGTTTAAAGATCCTGTTTTCCATTGATAAAGAATATTATTTAAACAATGTCCAAACTTAGATACCATAATTAGTACTTTTTGTTTTTTTGATACATCAAAAAAACTAAACTCCATATTATATTTTTTTGAAATATTTAAAAATTTTTTTTTTAAATTATTAAGAGAAATTATTTTTATATTATTTAAATTAGTGAAACAAACTCTCATAAAAAATTGATTGTTTTTAGAGTCTTTATATTGTGAGCTTTCTAAAATATTG
Source organism: Rhodospirillaceae bacterium (assembly GCA_902614225.1). Classification (GTDB taxonomy): domain Bacteria; phylum Pseudomonadota; class Alphaproteobacteria; order TMED109; family TMED109; genus TMED131. The sequence goes on along the minus strand of CACMKJ010000015.1, from coordinate 18,812 downwards.
AATTTATTTTTAAATAAGAAAGTTGATACAGAAGATATTATTCCAGCTTTATCAGGGCAATTAATAACTAAGATTATTTTTTTTTTAGACATTTTTATAAATACTACAAACTATTTTCAAAATAAACAGGATTGGCATTTGAATTCCACACTTCGTATTTATACATAATATTTTTGAAAAAAATAGCATTTATTAAATTTTCAAGCCATATATTTACTAATTTTAAATCAATATTCTCATTAAAAAAATAAACATCAGCTATTTTATATTGTCTAACAAGAGGAAATAATGCTAGGTCCATAAAGCTAATTTTATTTTTATACAAATACTTAGAATTATTTTTTTGTAATATATTTTGTAGAGTTTTGAGATACTTAATACCTTCATTTCTATGTTTTTCTCTTGACAGAAAATCTTTTTCATTAACGTACCTACTGTTGTATTTATAACGATCTAAATGATATTTAAACTCTAGGTCAAATATCTTAATAGTGTCTAATACAAAATTTTTTTGTTCTCTATAAGGACATAATATATCTTCACTATCGTTAATATTTAATGCCCATAACATTATATCTATGCTTTCATCTAATATATTTTCTTCTAGTTCAAGAACAGGTACTGTTCCTTTTGAAGAAATATCTAGCATTTCAGAGGGTTTGTTTCTTAATAAAACTTCTCTTAATTCAACTTTAATTTTACTAAAATAAATAGCTGCTCTTGCTCGCATTGCAAATGGGCATCTTCTAAAGGAGTACAGTATAGCTTTATCTGAATTAGAATTGTTATTCATAATCATTAATATTATTTAATTGTTTATTTCGCATTTGATACTTATCAATTTGTGTTTGACTTTTTTTGCCATAACACTTGTGACATGATACTCCTTTAATATATTTTTCATTATCAATATCATCTTTACTTAAAGGCATTCTGCAAGCATAACATATTTTATAGCTTCCTTTGTTTAGTTTTTTATCTACAGATACTCTATTGTCAAAAACAAAGCATTCTCCATGCCAGGAACTTTTATTTTCTATTTTTTCTAGATATTTGATAATACCACCTTCCAAGTGATAAACATCATTATGCCCTTTATGTTTTAAATATGATGTAGCCTTTTCACATCTAATACCACCAGTACAAAACATAGCAATCTTTTTTTTCTTATTCTCTTCGGTAAGCATATTTTCATTAAGCCAATTAAGTAATTCAGTAAAATTTTTGGCTTTTGGATTTATTGCTTCGATAAAACTTCCTATTTCTGTTTCATAGAAATTTCTAGTGTCTATTAACAAAACATCAGGTCTTTTTATAAAATTATCCCATTCTATTGGGCTTACATATTCTCCAACATGCTTTTCAATATTAATTTGATGTTGTATCCTTGTAGTTAATATTTCCTTTTTAATTTTAATTTTTATTTTTCTAAAAATATGCTTATTGGAATAAGATATTTTCAAATCATCATATAAAATTTTGAATAGTGTATTAAGTCTCTTAATAAATAGATTATATTGCGAGGAGTATATGGATATACTTAAATTTAAACCTTCTGGAGCTATTAATATTATTCCTTTTACATCCAAATCATTTGTAAATTTATTTAGAATGTTTTTAAATTTAAATAAATTTTTTATTTTTATAAAGTTATAATATGATATTATTGTATATTTTTTATTAGCCATTAACATTCTATAAATTTATAATGAGAATAACAAAAAATGAGAACACTTATAAGAAAAATATTTTCTTGAAAATTAGAAGATATTTTTTTACTGGTTTAGCGATAACAGCTCCATTGGGCATAACAATTTACTTGTCTTTTATATTTATTAACTTTGTTGATAGTAAAGTTAAAAATTTAGTACCTGAAAAGTATAACCCTGATAACTATTTACCTTTTGATATACCGGGAACTGGTTTAGTAGTTGCTATTTTTTCTTTGATTGTAATTGGGTTTTTTACTGCTGGAATTTTCGGTAGATTTTTTGTTAATATAGGAGAAAACTTAATAAATAAACTTCCAATAATTAGAAGTATTTACAATGCTCTAAAACAAATATTTCAAACAATATTAGGTTCTTCTTCCAAAGCTTTTAGGGAAGTGGTTGTAATTGAATATCCTAGAAAGGGTTTATGGGCTATTGCGTTCATAACCTCAGAAACTAAAGGGGAGGTAAAAAATAAACTCAAAAACGCATGTGTAAATGTATTTTTACCTACTACTCCTAATCCTACTTCTGGCTTTATGTTATTTGTTCCTAAGAAAGATCTTATTAGATTAGATATGAATATAGAAGAGGGAATGAAATTAGTGATTTCAGGGGGCATTATTACTCCTCCTATTAGAAAAAAAATTAAAGTTAACCCGCAGAAATAAAGTCTATTGCTTTATTTTTTTCAAAAAGATACAACAAATCTATGAGTTTTTTTCCTCTGTCTGAAGCTAAATTAGGATCATTATTTAAGATGTCAGTAGCTTCTAATGTAGCCATTTTTAAAAGGTCTTGATGGATAGAAATATCAAAAAAAATAAAATCTTCATAGCCGTATTGGTTTTTACCTAAAATCTCTCCTCCACCCCTCATAATCAAATCTTTTTCAGATAGTTCAAAGCCATCATAAGAATTTTTTATTACAATTAGTCTCTCTTTAGCAGTTTCGCTTAAAGGTTCTTTGTATAATAGAATACATGTTCCATTATTTTCTCCTCTTCCCACTCTGCCTCTTAGTTGGTGAGTTTGTGCCAATCCAAACCTATCTGCATGATCTATTATTATTATATTAGCATCAGGTATATCAATACCAACTTCTATAACAACTGTTGAAATTAATAATTTTATTTTTCCATCTTTAAATTGTTTCAAAACTTGGTTCTTTTCTTCAATAGGGAGTTTTCCATGAAGATAACCAACTTCATCAAATGAACTTTTTAAAATTTTATATCTTTCTTCTATGCTAGAACTATTATTTTCTTGAGTGCTGCTATCAATATAAGGGCAAATCCAAAATACCTTACCATACTTTATTTTTTCTTTTATGAAGCTTATGACCTTTTTAATATTTCTATCAGATTTCAGTATTGTATTAATTTTAGTATTAAATGGTTTTTGTTTAACCGTACTAACTGAGATATCACCTAAGTTCGCAAGTAACATAGTTCTAGGAATAGGAGTAGCAGACATTAATAACATATCTACCTTTTTGCCTTTATTTCTAATACTAATTCTTTGGTTTACTCCAAATCTATGTTGTTCATCAATGATTACATAAGATAAATTTTTAAATATAATATTTTTTTGCAACAAAGCGTGAGTTCCTATCACTAAATTTTTTTCGTCACTTTTAATCTTATTAATAATTTGTTTTTTGTTATCAATAGATGCTGTTAAAAGAAATACATTAATATTTAATTGTTTAAACTTCTTTTTTACAAAATTATAATGTTGGATTGCAAGTATTTCAGTTGGTGCCAAAAATGCTACTTGATAACCTGAATTAATAACGTGTAGAGCAGAAATTAAAGCCACAATTGTTTTGCCACTACCAACATCACCATGTAATAATCTCAACATTTTATTATCAAAATTTAAATCTTTGATTATTTCTTCTACATTTTTTCTTTGATCTATTGTTAAATTAAATTCAAGGCAATTTATGAATTTACTAATTATATTCTTACTGTCTTTATTATAATTATTACTTTTTTCTTTATTAATGCTGTTTCTTATTATTTCTAATGATAGCTGATTAGCTAATATTTCATCATAAGCTAATCTAAGTAAGTGTATTGAACTATCTTCTAAAATATTATTATCATTACCCAAATGAATATTATTTAAAGCTTCTTTCCAAGATGGCATTAATGGATATCTTTCTTTAAATCTTGAATGCCATTCTTCTATTTCTGGTATTAAAGGCAAAGTTTTTAAAATAGATTTATGAATAATACTAGACTTCAAACCTCCTTTCTGACGATAAAATAACGTATTTATAGTATTAGTTTCTGGATTAATAGTATTTAAATCAACAACAGTGGGATGCAATATTTGAAACTTTTTACCATATGTTGCCAAAGTACCACTTATGGTTATATCTTCTCCTTCTTTATATATACTTTTAAGGTAACCAGTATATTTAGAAAAAAAAACTAAGTTTATAGTTTTATTATCAAAGATAACACTAATTCTGTAGGGAATATTAGACCTTGGAAAACCAAAATAATGTTTATTAACTCTTACTTTAATTAAAACTTTTTTTTTATTTTCTAAATCATTCCAAGCATTGCAATAATAAGCACTTACTATTTTATAAGGCATATAGAATATTAAATCTTTTAATGTATTTCCTATATTTTCTTTAATTGATTTTCTAGTTTTTTCTCCTGAAATTATAGAATCTATATTTGAATATATTTTTTTTATTGATGTACTTTGCATATGCTCTTGTTATATAAAATATTAATGAAAAAGTATTTAAATAAATTAGAATATAGGTCTTGGCATAGAGGGACAAAGGAAGCAGACCTATTTTTAGGTAAGTTTTTTGATAAGTATAAAGGTAAAATTAAAAAAGAAAACTTATCTCATTATGAAAATTTTTTAGATGCAGTAAATGATGATAAAATAATGCTTATTATTAAAAATAAGTATGAATGGCCTAAAGACATTGCTAAGGAAATAATAGATTTATTGGAAGATTATATAAAAAGTGAAGGTTTTAGAAAATAATTTTAAACTAAATTTTAAAAATAATTCCTTTAACTTTTATAATGCTAGTGATGGGATTATTCCTTTTATAATATCTGAAATTCTTCAGAATAAAAAAAAAATTGTGATTGCACTAAGTGATAATAAATACTTAAAGCCTTTTGCAAAAACACTTAGTGCCATAACAGGCATAAACAATATTTTAATTTTCCCTAGTTGGGATTGTTTTCCATATAGTGATGTATCTCCAAGCAATTATAATATTAATATAAGATTCAAGGTTTTAACGGAAATTTTATTCCAGAAAAATGATTATAAAATAATTATTACTAACTTTAAAAACTTAACTATGTTATTGCCAAACAAAGGTGAAGTAATTAGCAATATTTTTTATCTAGAAAAAAATAAGGAATATAATTTAAAAGATACTATAAATACTTTAAGTTCAAGAGGATATAACCACGTAAATTTAGTTTTAGAACCTAATGAATATGCAATTAGAGGAGGAATTATTGATATTTGGCCTGTTGGTGAACAGGCTCCTGTAAGGTTAGACTTTTTTGGTGATACTTTAGAGAGTATAAAACTTTTTGATCCTATGTCTCAAATATCTAAAAAAGAAAAGCATTCAATAAGCATATTTCAAAACATTGAGCCCCCTTTATCAGATACTGCAAAAAATGATTTTATTAGTAACTACAGAAATTACTTTGGGCCTTCTTCAAATAAAGACTTATTTATTCATCAATTTAAAGAAGATAAAAAACTAGATGGTATTGAACATTGGATGCCCTTGTTTTACAAAAAGAAATTTATAAGTTTTTTCGATTTTTTTAATCCAGAATATCTTATATTTGAACATAACTTATTGAATGAATTAGAAATTTTTCATAAGGAAACTATAGATGCTTACTTAGAAAAAAACGAATTAGCTAGCACCCAAATAGAAAGCATTAATCAACCTATAAAACCAGAATTATTATATTTAGATCAAAGTCTACTTTCAAAACAATTAAATTTAATAAGGAAAATAGAGTTTAATAAATTTATTTCAGAAAAATCAAATAATTATGATTTAAAAGCTACTGATAATATAGAAAAGGATATAAAAGTTAATTCAGATGAGCAATTATTTAGAATTTTACAAAGTATAGTTTTAAAAAGAACTAAAAAAAAGATAATTTTTGTTGCAGATAATGAAAAGAATAAAGAAAAATTAATTTTCTATATTAAAAATTTATTTAAAAATGAAGAGTTTATTTTAAGAACAAATAAAAGCAATTTTACAGAGTGTTTTGATGATCAGGAAATAGTAGATATTTTTATATATCCTTTAGATAAAGGTTTTGAAAATAACTTTATAAAGATTATTTCTTTTTATGAAATCTTTAAAGTCAGAAAAACAATACAAAGTAGAAAATTTAAAAATAATATAAATATTTCCGATATAAATATTTATGATTATATAGTTCATAATGATCATGGTATTGGCAAATATTTGGGTTTAAAAGCTATTTTAATAGATAACCTGCCGCATGATTGCATGGTTATTGAATATTTTAATAATGCAAAATTATACTTACCGGTCGAGAATATAAACTTAATATCTAAGTATGGAAGTTCTGAAAAGAATATTCAATTGGATAAATTAGGACAAAACAGTTGGAATACTAGAAAGAATTCAGTAAAGAAAAAAATAAAAGACTTAGCTAACTCATTGATTTCAATAGCAGCCAAAAGAGAAATGGCTCAGACCTATAAGATGAATGTTGATCATATCAAATTACAAGAATTCGTAAGAGGCTTTAAGTTTAATGAAACTGAAGATCAAATAACTTGTTTAAATGAAGTTTTTAATGATTTATCATCTGCCAAACCAATGGACAGATTAATTTGTGGAGATGTAGGCTTTGGTAAAACAGAGATTGCACTAAGAGCCTCTTTTATTAGTTCCTTAAATAATTTTAAGGTTTTAATAATAGCTCCTACTACTCTTTTAGCAAATCAACATTATAAGAATTTTAAAGAAAGATTACATAATTATACAAATGTTGAACTAATCACTAGAAATACTACTAAGTCCAACAAAAGTAATATTTTAAAAAAATTTAAAAGTAATAAAAGTAATATTTTAATTGGGACACATGCATTATTATCTTTAAAATTTTCTGATATTAACCTGGGATTAATAGTCGTAGATGAAGAGCAGCATTTTGGAGTAGCTCAAAAGGAAAAAATAAGAAGTTTAAAGGATAATGTTAATCTTCTTACTCTAACAGCTACTCCTATACCTAGAACATTACATATGTCTTTGCTTGGAATTAGGGATCTTAGTTTAATTACAACTCCCCCAGTAAATAGACAAAATATCAGAACTACTGTGTGTAACTTTGAAAAAGGAATAGTAAGGAAAGCAATACAAAATGAAAAAGTTAGATCTGGTCAAATCTTTTTGATTGTTCCTCGTATAAGAGATATAGAAAAAATTATTGCTAAACTTAAAGTAATTTATCCTAATTTAAAATTAGAGATTGTGCATGGAAAACTAAAATCTAAGGATATTGACAATGCTATGAATAATTTCTATTCAGGAAAGTGCGACTTACTTTTATCAACTTCAATAGTAGAATCAGGGCTTGATATTCCTAAAGCTAATACATTAATAGTTTATAAAGCAGATCAATTTGGTCTTGCCCAATTACATCAATTAAGAGGAAGAATAGGGAGAAGTATTGAAAAAGGATTTGCTTACTTTACTTTAGAAAAAAAAAATATAACTAAAAATGCGGAAAGAAGACTAAAAGCATTACAAGCAATGGACTCATTGGGTGCTGGAATTAATCTTGCTAACCATGACTTAGATATTAGAGGTGCAGGAAACCTCTTAGGAGAGGAGCAATCTGGTCAAATAATACAAGTAGGGATTGAGCTCTATCAAAAATTACTTAAGGAATGTATTGATGATCTTAAAAATATTAAAAAAGATTTTTCAGATGATATTATTATTAATATAAAGCTTCCTATTCTTATACCTGAAAATTATATTTACGATTTATCTTTACGTTTAAGTACTTATAGAAAATTAGGTGAGCTGAGATCAAATGAGGATTTTATGCTTTTTGAAGAAGAGATGATTAATCGTTTTGGCTTAATACCAAATCAATTTAAAAATTTAATAGAGTTAGTTAAACTAAAAGTATTAGCAGCAAAAACTAAAATTATAAGAATAGATGCCAATCAAGAATATATAAATGTTTACTTTAATAAAGATTTTAAAGACTATCCTGAAGAATTTATAAAATGGATAACTAAAAATAAAAACTATGTTAAATTGGTTGATGAATTTAAAATTAAAATTTTCAATAATAAAATTATAGATATTGAAAATCTGTTATTGCATGTATATGAAATAGTAAATACAATTAATCTAGTTTTGATAAAAAAGGAGCAGATATGAATATAGAATTCTCTAAAGATGACTTAGAGTTTCAACAAAAAGTAAGAAACTTCATAAGTAAAAATTTAAGTAATGAACTTAGAAATAAAGTAGCCAATGGTAGTGAAATTTCAAAAGAAGAAATTATTAGCTGGCAAAAAGCTCTTCATAAGGAAAATTTATTTGCTCCTGGCTGGAAAAAAGAATTTGGTGGAGCAGAGTTGTCAGCTTCAAAAAGATACATACTAGATCAAGAGTTAGCATTAGCGGATACGCCTACAATTATACCTTTCGGAGTAACCATGATAGGACCTGTATTAATGCATTACGGCACACCAAAACAGCAAAGTTTTTTTCTTCCTAAAATTCTTAATTCAGATCATTGGTGGTGTCAGGGCTATTCTGAGCCAGGATCAGGGTCAGATCTTGCCTCATTAAAAACTAAAGCTATTCTGAAAGGGGATAAATATATTATTAATGGTACTAAGACATGGACTACATTAGCACAATATGCAGATTGGATGTTTTGCTTGGTGAGAACCTCTTTTGAAGGGAAACCACAAGAAGGTATTTCTTTTATAATGATTGATATGAAAACTAAAGGAATTACTGTGGATCCTATTATAACTTTAGATGGTGCGCATGAAATTAATACCGTATATTTAGAAGATGTAGAAGTTCCAAGAGAAAATATTATCTTTGAAGAAAATAAAGGTTGGACCGTTGCTAAATTTTTACTTAGCCACGAAAGGACTTCAATCGCAGCAGTAGGAAAATCTATAAGTGCAGTAAAGAAACTTAAACAAATAGCTAATATTGAATTAAATAATGAAGGTAGTTTATTAATTACTGACAAAAGATTTAGAGATAGGCTAACAACTCTTGAAATGGATCTTAAGGCTTTAGAGTTTACTGAACTCAGAATTTTATCTGAAGAAAATAAAGGAGTAGCTCCTGGTCCAGAAGCTTCTTTGCTAAAAATTAGAGGTTCTGAAATTCAACAAAGAATTACAGAGTTAACAATGAATGCTGTAGGATATTATGGTATTTCTAATGACTTAGCAAATAGTAATGCAGATAGAAGCAATAGCAATCAATTTAGACCAGACTATTCTCAAAATACAGCAGCTAACTATTTAAATATGAGAAAAACTACCATTTATGGTGGTTCTAACGAGATACAAAAAAATATACTTTCAAAAATGGTTTTAGGTTTATAAATGAATCTTTCACTAAATGAAGAACAATTATTGATAAAGAATTCTGCTGAAAAATTCTTTCTAGATAATCTCTCATTTGAGCAAAGAAATAAAATCCTCACATCTGACGGTAAATTATGTGAAGATCTTATACTTAAATCTAAAGAGTTAGGTTGGTATGGTTTACCTTTTGATCAAAAGTTTGGTGGTTTAGGTGGTAACATTACTGATGTTATGACTTTAATAGAAACCTTTGGTGCATCTCTACATATTGATCCATATATTTTTTCACTATTATTGCCCGGTAAAATAATAGAACATTTTTTTGATGAAGATAAAAAAAGTCACTATCTAGATAAAATAATTAATGACAACATTAAATTGGCCTATTGTTTTGCGGAACCAAATATAAGGTTTGATATTCATAAACTTAATTGTAAGGTTTATTTAGAAGAAAATAAATACTTTCTCAAAGGAAAAAAAATGTTAGTGTTAGCAGCAGACCGAGCTAATTCAATTATAGTGCCAGCAATTGATAAAGATAAAAATGTTTATCTAGTTAAAATTGATAATACGAGCAAAAATTTTCTCTCTAATAAATATAAAATAATTGATGATAGTGATGCAGTTGACTATGAGTTTGATGGTTTTGAGTTTAATGAAAATGATATTTTAGTTAAGCTTAATTACGAAGAGTATAAAAAAAAGATAAGCATTATTTTTGATTACCTAACTTTAGCTGTATGTTCTGAAGCACTTGGCGTTATAGAGAAAATGTATAAATTAACTTTAGAATATGTAAAAACAAGAGAACAGTTTGGGAAAAGAATTGGAGATTTTCAGGTTATACAACACAGAATGGTAGAAATGTATATTATAAAAGAGGAGATGAGATCTCTAAATTGTAGTGCACAAGTATCTTTCTCTAATAATGACCCAAAAGAAAGAATAAAAAGTATTTCATTGAATAAGATTTTTTTAGATACAAAAGCAAAAGAAGCTGCACAGGATTGTATTCAGTTACATGGAGGTATGGGTGTTGCAAATGAAATGTCTATAGGCCATTTTTTCAAAAAACTTACTTTTCTTTCAATGTTATTTGGAGACTCTGACTATCATTATAAAAGATACGAACTCGTAGATAAAATTTAATATGGGTTTTTTTTTTAGTGATATAAAAAAAATTTTCTTATTATTACTATTTCTTCTAATTCTATTTATTGGCTTATTCTTCTTTACGTTTTTAGCAATGATAATATTGCCTATTATCATAATTATGTTTTTTATAAAAAAATATTTATATAATAAATCAACAACAAGTTTTGAAAGAAATAGTTATGATAATATGAAAAATATTAACCCTACTTTTATTGATGCAGAGTATAAAAAGGATGAGGAGAAAGAACTATAAGTTAGAGTATAGGTGATAAAATTTAATGATTTATCTCCACTTTATGGAACAGCCCATACTGCTAAATTGCTTAGTTACTATAGAATTTTCTTTAATCATTTTATCGTAAGCATTTATTATAGATTTTTCTCTCTCTAAAAAATTAGCTTTAAATTTCACATTATCTAGTCTGCCACGATAGAATAATTTATTTTTGTTATCAAAACAGAAAAAGTCAGGTGTGCAAACTGCTCCGTAGCTTTTTGCCACTTCCTGCTTGTAATCAAATAAGTAAGGAAAGGAAAAATTATTATTATTTGAAAATTTTACCATATTCTCAAAAGAATCTTCAGGATATGCTTTATAATCATTAGGCATTACAGCAGCAACCCCTATGTCTTGTTTGAGAAGAACATTAAAGTCATCTACTAATCTAGTAATTATATCTTTTACATAAGGACAATGGTTGCATATAAAGGCTATTACAAATCCATTTTTTTTTTTGATGTCATTAAGCGTATAAATTTCATTATCAACGTTCTTTAATTCAAAATCTTTGGCATGCACGCCAATATCAACTTTTTTACTATTTAACAACATTAAATAAATATTTTTTATACTTGAAATATATTAAAATTATATATATTTTTCTAATTTATGACAGCTTTAGTTGAAGTAAATAACATCTCAAAGTCATTTGAGTCTTTTTTAGCCGTTGATGACATTAACTTTTCTTTAGAAAAAGGAGAAGTATTAGGATTCCTAGGACCTAATGGGGCTGGTAAAACCACTACAATGAGAATACTAACTGGTTTTTTAAAGCCAACTTCAGGCAATATAAAAATTAATGGTTTGGATTTATTCAAAAACCTAAAAAAAACTAGAGAATTTATAGGTTATGTACCTGAAGGATCTCCTTTGTATAATGAAATGACAACTATAGACTTTTTAAGTTTTATTTGCGAAATAAGAAATATAGATAAAGATCAGAATTTAGGAAAAATAATAAAATTATTAAATTTGGATGAAGTATTGCTTCAAAAAATTGATACCCTTTCTAAGGGCTTTAAAAGAAGAGTTGGTTTAGCACAAGCACTAGTTCATGATCCAAAAATTTTGATATTAGATGAACCTACCGATGGTTTAGACCCAAATCAAAAACATGAGGTTAGAAAATTAATAAAAAAATTAGGAAAAGAGAAATCTATAATCATATCTACTCACATTTTAGAAGAGGTTAAAGCTATTTGTAACAGAACCATGATTTTATCTAATGGTAAGCTTCTAATAGATGATACTCCCACTAATGTTTTAAAAAAATCTAGAAGCTATAATAACTTATTAGTTTCAGTATATGATAAGTCAGCTAATGAGCTTAAAAAAGAGCTAGAAGCTCTAAATAATTTCAAATATATCGATATTGATAATAACTTATGTTCTATAAAATTAAAAAGCACCTCAGATGCATCTTTCCTATCTAACTATTTGCTAAAGAAGAAGTATGCTATTAAACACTATTCTATTAATAAAGGACAATTAGATGAAGTATTTAGGCAACTAACTAATACTGTATAAATAAAATGAGACAATTTTTATCAATAACAAAAAGAGAATTAATTAGTTATTTTGCTACGCCTGTAGCTTATGTTTTTATTACTATTTTTTTACTACTATCTGGATTATTTACTTTTTATTTAGGAAATTTTTTTGAAATAGGTCAAGCCTCATTAGGAAGTTTCTTTGAATGGCATCCTTGGCTATATTTGTTTTTAGTGCCTGCAATTACTATGAGGTTATGGTCTGAAGAAAAAAAGTCAGGTACTATAGAGTTATTAACCACATTACCAGTAAGCACGCTCAATATAGTTTTAGGAAAGTTTATGGCTGCCTGGTTATTTACGCTCTTAGCTCTAATTCTTACATTTCCGATGTGGATTACTGTAAATTATTTAGGAAACCCGGACAATGGAGTAATTATGGCCAGCTATATCGGAAGCCTTCTTATGTCTGGTGGTTATTTATCAATAGGAATTTTTATTTCATCACTAACCAAAAATCAAGTTATAGCTTTTATTGTTTCTGTTACAGTATGTTTTTTATTTACAGTTAGTGGGTTACCGATAGTACTAGACTTTTTTACTAATTGGGCAGGAGAAGCTATTACAGATGTTATTGCCTCTTTTAGTTTTTTAGCAAATTATTCTGATATTTCTAGAGGTATTATTGATTTAAGAACCCTAATCTATTTTTTATCCTTAATAATTTTATTTTTATATTTAAATGTAATAACTTTAGATAACTCTAGGAATTAAAAATGAATATTAATGATTATAAAAAAAAGATTTATAATAGTAAAATCTTACAATATTTTTTCGTAACTTTTCTTTTTTTATCTTTCAACATCATTATATTTAAGGTCTTAGTTAATAAGAAAATAGACCTAACAACTGATAAATTATTTACAGTTTCTGAAAACACTAAAAGTATTATAAAAAATCTAAGTGAACCAATTAGTATTAAATTATTTTTTTCAAACTCTTTAAGTAAAGAACTTTCACAGATTAGAGATTACGAAAAGCGTGTTCGTGAATTATTAATGAGTTATAAGAAAATTTCAAATAAAAATATTACAATTGAAATTATAGATCCAAGGCCTTTTACTGATCAAGAAGATTTAGCTAACGTTTACGGCATTCAAGGACTACAATTGAATGAAGAAGGAGAAAGATTTTATTTTGGAGCTGTATTTAGTAATTCTGTAGATGATACTACAGTTATACCTTTTTTTGAATTAGATAGAGAACAATTTCTAGAATATGATTTAACTAAAACAATATACAACTTAGCTAATACAACAAAGCCTAATATTGGATTAATTTCTGGGTTACCCTTAGTAGGAAGAGTTAATAATAGTCAAGGTAATGCACAATATGAAAGACCTTTCTTTATATATCAGACTTTAAGTGAATTTTTTAATGTTATAGATTTATCACTTGAAGTCTCAGAGATACCTCAGAATGTTGATCAACTTTTGATTGTTCATCCTAAAAATTTATCAGATGTAACTTTATATGCTATTGATCAATTTGTTATGACTGGAAAAGGAGTTACTATTTTTACTGACCCTTTTTCTGAGTTTGATAATAATTTATCTAAACCTGAGTCTGAAAAAGATTTTTCTAATTCAAATTTGAGTAGGCTTTTTAAAAGTTGGGGTTTCGATATGAAACCAGGTATGGTTATTGGAGATATTGTAAATGGAAGAAAAGTAAGTTTAGGTCCTTCCAATGACCAGAAAATAGTAACTTATGTATTGTGGTTAGCAATTCAACAAAACTTATTATCAAATACAGATATTATTACTTCAAACTTAGACTATATATTTTTAAAATCAGCTGGATCTATAGAAAATTTAAATACTAATAGTAGTTTAGTAATAGAGCCCTTAATAAGTACTTCAAAAGAATCCATGTTGGTTGAAAGATATAAGATGCAATTTAGAGCTGATCCAGAGCAGTTATTGAAAGACTTTCAATCACAAGATAAAAGTTATATCATTGGCGCAAGAATAAAAGGAGAGTTTGATTCTGCTTTTAGTATGGAAGAAATTAAAAAAATTGAATTAGATACAAATAAACATATAAACAATATAAAGGATGCTAATATTATATTATTTGCAGATACAGATTTATTATCTGATAATACTTGGATATCAGAACAAGATATGTTTGGAAGAAACTCTATTACTCCAATCGCAGATAACGGAAGAATGGTAGTTAATTCTATTGAGTCAATGTCTGGTGGAAGAAATTTAATCGGTTTAAGAGGAAGAGGAAGCTCTAATAGGCCTTTTTTAGTTATTGAAAATTTGCAAAAAAAAGCTGAGCTAAGTTTTAGAGAAAAACAAATATCCTTACAGAATGAACTTCAAGGTACTGAAGATAAATTAAAGGAAATCCAAAGTAATCAACTAGACTCTTCTGAAAGTAAGACTTCAGAACAAAATAAAGCTATTGAAGAATTTCAGAGAAAAATACTTTCAATTAGAAAACAATTAAGAGATGTACAAAGACGGTTAAATGCAGATATAGAAAGATTAGAAAATAACATTAAAGTTCTAAATATTTGGACTATGCCACTTATTGTCATAATTTTATATTTCTTTATTAAAGTGTTTACTGAAAAGAGAAGAAAAGAGTTTTACAGAAAGATTGGTAGATTAGAAAATAAATGAATTTAAAAAAGCTTTTTTTAATATTTTCAAGTTTAATAATAATAGTTGGGTTATTTATTACATTATTAAGTAAGGATTATACTGCTAATAATGAATATGCAAAATTTTTTACTGATATTGAAAGTAAAATTGACTCAGTTAAAAAAATAGAAATAGAAACTACAGAAAATGCGGTATATTTATTTAATAATAACGGTAAATGGGAAATCCCTGGCTACGGAAACTACCCTGCGTCAGGGGAGAAAATTAAAAAATTTTTAATATCTATTGTTCAGCTAAAAGGAGTAGATAAGAAAACTAAGAATCCTGCTCTACACGAGAAATTAGGCTTGGCATTTCCTTTAAAAGAAGGAAGTAAAAGAATAAGGTTATTAGATGATGAAAAAAATCTGATTAGCGATTTTATCATTGGTAATACCTCTTCTAATAACGAACGATTTAGTTATATTAGAGAGTTTGATAGTGAACAAACATGGCTTTTTAAAAATGAATTTGACTTTAAAACAACAGATATAGATTGGACAGAGGATAGTATATTAAAAATAGCCCGATGGCGTATAAAATCGGTTACGATAGAAGGAAATAATAAAAAAAGTGATAATATTTATATATATAAAGATAAGTATTCGGATCAATCTTTTAAGTTAGACAATATTCCAAATGGTTTTGTATTAAATTCTAACTTTAACTTGAGCAATTTCTCATCTATGCTTGAAAGCGTTAAAAAGCTTGATATTAAAAGTAGTATTTTAAATGATAAAGATAATGATTTAAGACAATTATACTTTGAAACATTTGATGGCTTAATAATTAAAATTAAATCTTTTAAATCTGGTGATGATATATATTATCATTTTGATGTTGATAGTGATTTTGAAGTAAGAAAAGAATTAGATGATAATGAGCCTAATATTGTAGGACTTCCTAAAATGATGACATTTGAAGAAATTGAAGAAGAAAAGGCTAAATACAACTATTTAAAAAACTGGTACTTTAAACTGTATAAAGATTTCAATACAGGAACAAATTTAACTCTACAAGACCTAATAGTAGAGAAAAACAGTAATTAAAAGTTCATTAGGGAATAATGTTTTTTGTTTAGTGATACAATTTTTTCGTAACCTTTTAATGCCTTAATTTCTATTAAAAACTGACATTCAATAATATTTACTTTGAACGTCTCTAACATTTTTAAACTAGCACTAATAGTGCCTCCAGTTGCTAAAACATCATCAATAAGAACCACATTATTATTGGCTTCTAAGGCATCTATATGCATTTCTAGAGTATCTTTTCCATACTCTAAATCATAAGTTTCAGAAATTACTTTGTAAGGTAACTTGCCTTTTTTTCTAATAGGAACAAATCCACATTTTAAAGATTGCGCTAAAGCAGCACCTAAAATAAACCCTCTAGACTCTATTCCTATGATATAGTCTATTTTTTTTTTAATTATTCTTTTTTTAAATTCTTCTATAATATAGCTAAAAGCATCATTATTTTTTAGCAAAGGTGTAATATCTTTAAAAATTATTCCTTTTTTAGGAAAATCTGGTATATCTCTTATATAATTATTTAGGTTCATGTGAAAAAGTTTTTATTTATATTATTTCTTTTCCTATACTATAACAAATTATTTTCTAATCAATTAGAAGATATAATTGGTAAATTATCTAGCTATACAATTAATGAAAACGAAACATTAATTGATATTTCTAGAAGATATAATTTAGCTTTTCCAGAAGTATTGTTGAATAATCCTACAATTGATGATCCTTGGACTTTAGAGGCTGGTAAAGTCATAAGTTTACCAACCAGACATATTTTACCTAGAGGAAAAAGAGAAGGGATAATTATCAATAAAGGTGACCTAAGGGCTTATTATTTTAAAGATGAAAATACAGTATATTCTTTTCCTATTGGCATTGGCAGAGCCAATTGGGATACACCTTTAGGTAAGGCAGTAATTGTTGGAAAAAAGAAAAATCCATATTGGACTGTTCCTGAGTCCATTTTAGAGGAAGAACCGTATTGGCCAAAGGTTGTTAAGCCTGGTCCAGAGAACCCGTTAGGTTCTAGGGCAATTTATTTGTCTATGCCTGGCTATCTAATACATGGAACAAATAAACCATGGGGCGTTGGTATGAGAGTAAGTCATGGTTGTATAAGAATGTTTCCTGAAGGTATTGAGAAGCTATATGATTTGGTTAAAGAAGGAGATAAAGTAGAAATAGTAGAACAGAATGTGAAGGCAGGTTGGCAAGGGAATGTACTATTTTTAGAAGTTCATACAATGCACGAATATGGTCTAGAAGATGAAGAAGAGAAAAAACCTAATATTAGATTACTACCAGAAGCTGCAAAAATAATACAAGCTGCCGCAGGTGTCCACATTGCAAAAATAGATTGGGTAAAAGTTACTGAAATAGTAAGAACTGCTTCTGGAACCCCAAAAGCAGTTCTCAGTATTTATTAATTTTATTTTCTAGAAATTGTTCTGAACATTCTATCAATTTTATCATTAAGTGCTCTTAATGCGGATCTATTTTGTTCAGTCATAGCTTCAGCTCTTTGTGCTGTCTTGTTTGCTGCTTCAACACTAGCATCTTGTTCTGCATCCTTAGCTTTCATTTCAGCTATGGCTGCATCAATAGCTGCATTATTGTTGGTTGTCTCACAACCTGCTAAAGCAATTATCAAAGCAATAACCGGTAAAATAAATAAATTTTTTAACATACTATACTCCAATTTTTATTATATTACTTATAGTTAACTATAATTGTAAAGTAAAGCATTAAAATAGCCTAAAACAACAGTTTCTATCGAATATTACTCATTTTGAGTGCGTAGAATATAGCATTTAACATATTTTTTGCACTTGCTCTATTTTTATAGGCAATATCAAAGGCAGTTCCGTGATCAACAGATGTTCTTATAAAAGGTACACCCAATGTAACATTTACAGATTGATCAAAATATAATAACTTAACAGGAATATGACCCTGGTCATGATAATTAGCTATTACTAAATCGAATTTTTTTTTTACTGCTTCTCTAAAAATAATATCTGGAGATATCGGCCCAACTATATTTAGCCCTTTTGTTTTTAAAAATTCAACAGCAGGTATAATTTCATTAATTTCCTCTGTTCCAAATATACCATTTTCACCAGCGTGAGGGTTTAATCCGCATACTGCAATTCTAGGTGCTGTCTTTTTGACTTTAAGCATATGCTTGTACCCTATGTTTATAACCTCTAATATTTTTTCTTTTGTTATTAGTTTTATAGCTTCTTTGAGTGACTTATGACACGTAACATGCAAAGTAGAAAAAATTTTGTTAGCTAGCATTAAATAAGGCTCTTCTACATTAAATAAAGAACCTAATAACCCTGTATGTCCATCAAATTTATGCCCAGCTAAATGCAATGACTCTTTTGATATTGGAGCTGTAACTATAGCTTTTACAATTTTACTTTTATATAACTCAGCTGCTTTGCAGATTGATTTATATGAAATAGAACCACCGACGATACTAGGTTTACTAAAAAATTCAATGTTTTCATCGTAGTCAATAAATTCTTTAATATATTTTAATTTTTTATTAATATTTAAATTTTCGCAAGCTTTATGAAATGCTTTTTTGCTTCCAATTACTATAAAACTTATATCAACTTTCTTTTTTTGTAAAAAGTCTAAAGTCCTTGCAGTAATTTCTGGGCCTATACCTAAAGGGTCACCTAAAGTAATGCATAAGGGCAAATTATTAATAGTAGTCATAATATAAAAATATTATATTTACTTATTATTACAATAACTATATAAAGAAAATTAGTCCCCAT
>CACMKJ010000014.1 GCA_902614225.1 Rhodospirillaceae bacterium | reverse complement strand
ATTGTTACTTGATCATCTAAATTTTGGTAAATTCTTTTTTCCCATACTTTAACTGCACTTCTGTTAGTCGATTTACCCCCTACCCTAACTCCCTTAGGATTATAACCTGAATTTCCAAACATAGAAGTGCCACCTGTGCCAATCCATTTGTTACCACCTTGATGTCTTTTTTTTTGTTCCTTAAGTCTTTTTTCGAATTCTTTTAGAATGTCCTTCCAATCTTTATCATTGGACACTTTATCTCTTTCTTTATTAGAAAATATTTTTTTTAGTTCATTTAATACCCAGCTTTCTGGTATTTTTTTTTCAACTTGATTAATTATATTTTTATTTTCTTCATAAAAACTATTAAAGGCTTTGTCAAACTTATCGTAGTTTTTTTCATCTTTAACTAGGCATAATTTAGAAAAATTATAAAAATCTTCTATCTTATTTGAACTGCATAAACCTTTACTTAGACCTTCAAGTAAATCTAAATATTCTCTCAACGTTACTGGTACCCCATTATTTCTAATCGAGCCAAATAACTTTAAAAACATTAGTTCTCTCTTCTACTCATAAAAGCTATTTTTTGAAATAACTCTACATCAGCTTCATTTTTCAGAAGTGCTCCGTATAAAGGAGGTAATATATTTTTATTATTTTTTTTTACTAAGTCTTGAGCTTCTATGTCATCGGCTAATATTAATTTAAGCCAATCTAAAAGTTCTGAGGTTGAAGGTTTTTTTTTTATACCAACAGTATCTCTAACAGATAAAAAAGAAGAAATAGAAGCATTAACTAAATTTTTTTTAATATCTGGGTAATGTACTTTTACTATTTGCTCTAATGTACTAACATCTGGAAAGTTGATGTAGTGAAAAAAACATCTCCTTAAAAAAGCATCTGGCAAATCTTTTTCATTATTTGATGTAATAATAACTATGGGCCTTTGTTTAGCCTTTATGAATTCACCAGTTTCATAGACAAAAAACTCCATAGTATCTAATTCCTGAAGAAGATCATTGGGGAACTCTATATCAGCTTTGTCTATTTCATCGATAAGTAAAACAGGTCTTTTTTTGGAAACAAATGAATTCCATAGAACACCTTTTTTAATATAATTTGCTACATCGTTAACCTTATCATTTCCTAGTTGGGAATCTCTCAACCTTGAAACAGCATCATACTCATAAAGCCCTTGATAAGCTTTTGTTGTAGACTTTATATTCCATTTAATTAGCTTAGTATCAAATTTTAAAGCTATTTCTTCTGCTAACTTAGTTTTTCCTGTACCTGGTTCTCCCTTTATCAACAAAGGCTTTTCAAGTGTGATACTAGCATTAACAGCCTCAATTAACTCTTCTGTAGCAATGTATTTGTCGGTGCTTGAAAAACTCTTCATATTATTATAGTTACTTTATTAAATTTGACTTTGCAACCAATTTTCTTTTCCAACTTTATCTACAAGATTTAAGTGTGTTTCTATAACGTCTACATGCTCTTCTTCACTATCAAGAATTGCTCTAAAAAGTTCTCTTGAAACAAAGTCATTTAATTTATCAGCATCTACAATAGCTTTTTTCAAATCAACTAATGCTTTTTCTTCAAGCGCTAGATCACACTTTAAGCATTCCACAGGTTCCTCTCCTATCATAACTTTGTGCATATCTTGAACGTTAGGCAAACCTTCTAAAAAAAGAATACGTGCTATAATTTGATCTGCATGTTTCATTTCATCAATTGATTCTTTATATTCATAATCACCTAATTTTGCATACCCCCAATCTTTAAACATTTTAGAATGCAAAAAGTATTGGTTAATAGCAGTTAATTCGTTTTTTAAGACTTGGTTTAAATGTTTAATAACAGTCTCATTTCCTTTCATAATTATCTCCTTAAAATTCCCGTTAACTTAATATAATTGAAGTACGCTTAAATAGATAGTAAAGTTTAAAATTATGAAAAAATTAGTTTTGATTAGACATGGGCAAAGTCTCTGGAATGCTGAAAATAGATTTACAGGCTGGGTAGACTCACCTTTGTCTGAACATGGCACTCAGGAAGCAATTAAAGCTGGTAAATTAATAAAAGAGTTTGAGCTAGATATTCAAATAGCATTTACGTCTTTTCTATCAAGAGCAATTGATACATTAAATATACTACTTAGAGAACTTAATAAAAGTAATTTAATGGTAAATAAAACATGGTATCTTAATGAAAGACATTATGGTGCTTTAACTGGGCTTAATAAAGAAGAAACTAAAAAAGAAATAGGTGAAAATCTCTTCTTAAAATACAGAAGATCCTGGGATACAGCACCCCCACCTATAAAAAATAATGATAAAAATATTTCGCTGTATGGAAAGTTAAATAAGAATATTCCAGAAGACAAAGTTCCTTTGACAGAATCTTTAAAAGATACTTACGTCAGAGTAATAGAATATTATGAAAGTAATATAGTTGATTATTTACAAAAAAATAATGTCATAATAATTGCAGCTCATGGAAATTCTTTAAGAGCTTTGTGTAAAAATCTCTTTAAAATATCAGACGAAAATATAAATAGTTTAGAGATCCCTACAGGCAACCCAATGATAATCAATTTTACAGATAAACTGATAATAGATAATGCGACATATTTAGATAAAGAGAGAGCTAAACCTATAATTAATCTTGATTAGTTAATAACTTTTACAAAGACTTTATTTTATCAGCATCTTTTTCAACTATGCAATTCATTAAATCAATACACTTTCCACATTTGGGCTTACATTTGTAAAAAGAGTATATCTTTTTTGTTGATGATACTCCTTTTTCTAAAGCATAGTTTACTTTTTTACTATTTATATTATTGCATAAACAAATATACATAACTTACTCCCTAAATAAAGTATATGTATTTGCAAATAAATGTCAATGATATTGATTGTCAATCTCAAGTAAAATGATATAGCTTTTAGGTTTTAATTTTATATTTTTTTAATATACTTTAAATAGTTATCTTATAGGAGAAAATTTTGAATAATCGTATAACAATTTCGGATCTATATAAAAATAAACAAAAGTCAAAAATAGTTATGCTAACTTGTTACACAGCTCCTATTGCAAAGATTTTAGATAATCATGTAGATATATTATTAGTTGGTGACTCATTAGGTATGACTGTTTATGGACATAATAATACATTATCAGTGACTAAAAGAATGATGATAGATCATGGAAAATGTGTAGTTGATAATAGTAAAAATGCTCTTGTT
This sequence comes from Rhodospirillaceae bacterium, assembly GCA_902614225.1. Taxonomy (GTDB): domain Bacteria; phylum Pseudomonadota; class Alphaproteobacteria; order TMED109; family TMED109; genus TMED131. Next base: position 22,806 of record CACMKJ010000014.1, on the reverse strand, counting down.
GTCATAGATCTTCCATTTGGATCTTATGAAACTGATAAAATAAGAGCTTTTGATACTGCAGCAGAAATAATTTCTAAAACTAATGCTAATGCTGTAAAGCTTGAAGGTGGAAAAGAAATCTCAGAAACAGTAGATTTTATTGTTAGTAGAGGAATACCTGTTATGGGACACCTAGGGTTAATGCCTCAAAAAATTAATTTAAAAGGTAAATTTTTATCAGTAGGAAAAAACAAAATTGAAGAAAAAAAGATTTTAGATGATGCAAAATCTTTATCTGAAGCTGGAGTATTTTCTTTTGTTCTAGAGGCGATGAAAAGTGAGTTAGCAAAAAAAATTACAAAGAATTTTGATACCATAAGTTTAGGAATTGGTGCAGGACAGCACTGCGATGGACAGGTCTTAGTTATAGATGATTTATTAGGACTTTTTGGTAATTTTACGCCAAAATTTGTAAAAAAATATTCAGACCTGAAAAGTATTATTGATAAGTCAGTAAAACAGTTCTCTAAAGATGTAAAAGATAGGAAATTTCCTACTAAAAAATATAGTTACTAGTATGAAAAGTTTTTTACTATTTGAGCAATTTTAAATGACGTTAGACTTAAGTTCATTATTTCATGCTACTATCGGATTCGATGATATAGCTAGGATTTTAAATAATTTTGCAAATTCAGAACAAGCTAATACCTATCCACCTTACAATATTAGTAAAATTGATGATTGTACATATAGAATTTCTATAGCTTTAGCAGGGTTTGAAACAAATGATATTGATATAATTTTAGAAAAAGATATTTTAACGATTAAAAGTTCAGGAAAAAAAAAAAATATTAATGAAAACTTTTTGTATAAAGGTATTGCTTTTAGGGCCTTTGAGAAAAAATTTCAGTTGGCAGATAACATAAAAATAAAAGAGGCAACTCTCAAAAATGGTCTATTAAACATAGACCTTCTAAAAATATTACCAAAAGAAGTAAAAAAAGAAATAATTAATATTATTGAAAAATAAGCAAGTTATTTATTAGCTTAAAATTTCAGAACATTTTCTTAAAACTTTTTTTACTGTTAAAGTTTTCATCAATGAGCTGCTATGATGTCTATTATACCCCTTTACATTTACCAAGTCTTCATATTTGCTTTCTGTTCTTAAGAAATAAGATCTATCCCCCCATGGTCTATAATTAATTTCCTTACTTGGCCCAAAGAGGCCTAATGTATATATATTAGCTGCCGCAGATAAGTGCATTAGACCTGAATCATTACCAATAAATAGTCTACAATGTTTCAATAAAGCATAAATTACAGAAATTTCACAGTAGCCGCATAAATTTTTAATATTAATGTTAGTTATTTTATCTACTAGACGATTGCATTGATCTTTTTCTTTTTCACTTCCCAGAACAATAACACTCTTAAAACTATTATGACCTTTTGGTTTTTTCATTAAACTATTAATCAGTAAAATAAAGTTCTCCAATGGCCAGTTTTTTCTTTGCCAATTAGTTACTGGAGCTATTGCCAGTATTGGTTTAACTAAATTCTTCTCTGAAATTATTCTTAAAGCTTCTTTTTCTGCTGTATAATTATCAGGTATATTAGGAGAAATAACTTCATTTGTGTTTATTAATTCACATAGACTTTCAACTCTATGTTTATTAGGATTTACCTTACCTATTCTTAATATATTTTTTTTTCTAATTAATCTTGATAATATAGAGTTTCTTAAATCTATTACTAAGTCCCAGCAAACTCTTTCTAATAGAGAATAAGTTTCTAACCAATGCATTCCTCTTTTTTTTTTTTTTACTGCTATAATATCTTTTACATTAGAAAAGTTTTTATAAATATTTTCTGCCAGTGGACTACAAACCACAGTTATGCTTAAATTACTTCCTGAATAATAATTCAATATAGAAGTAGATAAGATAGCATCACCTAATCTTGTATTACCTATGAATAATATTTTCATATATTTTTTTTTCAAAGTTTTCTACTTCAGTTTTCCAATCATTAATTTTATTATTAAGTTTTGCATTACTGTTCATTCTTAAAAATAAACTGTTATTAGTAAGTAAATCTATAATTTTATTTGCAAAATTATTTGGATCATTCGTGATAAAACCTGTTTCATTATGATATACATAGTCAAAGATTACATTATTTTCTCTTGAAACAACAGGCAAACCTCTTGCTTGACTTTCAATTACACTAAAAGGCAAAGAAGAAATATCATTACTCGGATTTATATGTACTCTATAATTAGATAAAGTTTGAATAAACTCTTTCTCTCTTTCAGGTTTTTTAATATGAATGCCATTATCTTTATATTTAAATAGCTTTAATTTAAGGTTATTGATTTTAATATTTTTAACAAAACTTTTTTTATATAAAGTATGAGAATAAATATGCATTTCTGCCCATGGTATTTTTAAACTTATTACATTAATCCAAATATCTAAAAGCCAATCTAAACCTTTAAGCGGATGAGTAGTAACTAAAGCATTACAGTTATTAATATTTAAGTTTTGATTTTTAAAAAAACTATTATTAACTCCTATTTGAAATTTTACTTTGGGTATATACTTAAAGTTATGAGGCAAGCTAGAAATTAAACTATCTGAATTGTATAATAGTATAAATTTATTTTTTAATAAACTGACTAATATATTTTTATAATTAAAAACATTTATATTAGAATTAATCCAAAATAATTTAAGTTTAGCATTTATATTAACATCTAAAAAATCAGTATCGTTACAGACAATAAAAACATCAGGTTCATCTAAAAAATTTGAAACTTCTGAGAAATGCACCCAATCAATTCCATCCTCGCTTTTATTTATTGAAGTGCCATTAAAGATGGTAATCCTATGATTTTTTCTTACTAATTCTTTGCAAAAATGAATTAAAGCTCGTTGAAAAGAATCTATAGCTTTTAAATTTAAAGAAGATGAAGTAAAATCATTAGAATTTTCTAAAAATACAAAATGCATTAAAAATACTTTTTAATATGAATAATACAGACACTAAAATTATTAAAGTTCATGGTAGAAATATAGACAATTTTTTTCAAAATATAATAACTAATGATATTAAAAACCTTAACACAGAAAAACCTTTATATACTGCCATGCTTTCGCCTCAAGGTAAATACTTGTATGATTTTTTTATATTAAAAGAAAAAAACTTTTTTCTATTAGAGGTTAATGCTAATACAGTAAATTCTTTGATTGATGAAATAAAGAGATATGATATCAGAAAAGATATTTCAATAGAATTACAAGAAAAATTTCATACTAAAGTTATGATAAAAGAAAATTTAACTAGAGATTATCAGAAAAAAATTAACAAAAACAAAGTTTATAGAGAAGAAAGTTTTTTATTTTTTCATGATCCTAGATCAAAAGATTTTTTGTACAGGTTTTGGTTTTACAAAAAACCCAGTAACCTTTTAAATTTTTCAAGTGATGCAGAAGTAGAAAAAAAAAGAATTTTAAATATAATACCTAACTCAGAATTAGATTTGATCTATAATAAAAGTTTTATTTTAAATTATAACTTTGAAAATATAAATGCCTTATCATTCAACAAAGGTTGCTACATAGGACAGGAAAATACAGCAAGACAAAAGTTTAGAGGTACCCAAAAATATTCTTTAAAAAGTATCAAAATTATAAGTGGCAATGTGCCAGATTTAAATGAAGATATTTTTTATAAAAAGGTAAAAGTAGGCACAATGAAATCAAGACACAATGATATTGGTTTATGTTTGATTAGAAAAGATGCAGCTAAAAACAGTGCTAACTTAAAAACAGATAAAAACTGTATATTAAAAATTTTATGATTCTTGACTAATTTCCGACTGAGCAGCAGCTAACCTTGCTATAGGAATTCTAAATGGAGAACAAGAAACATAATTTAAATTTAAAAAATTACAATAAGCTATCGACTTAGGATCTCCTCCATGCTCTCCACATATACCAAGCTTTATATCAGGGTTTACTTTGATTGCATTTTCTTTTGCTATCTTGATTAGCTTACCTACACCACTTGTATCTAAACTGACAAATGGATCAACTTCTAAAATATTCTTCTCTAAATAAACGTCAAGAAATCTAGCTGAATCATCCCTACTAATTCCATAAGTTGTCTGAGTTAAGTCATTTGTTCCAAAACTAAAAAAATCTGCATACTTAGCAATTTCATCAGCTAGCAAAGCAGCTCTTGGTAGTTCTATCATTGTACCTATTAATATTTTGGGTAATTCTCCCTTTTCCTTTTCAATAAGTTTAAGTTCTTCATTAATTGAATTTTTTATAAAACTTAATTCCTTATCTGAAAATATTAAAGGAATCATTATTTCTAAAATTGGACACTTTCCAATTTCTTTTTTAATTTCGATTGCTGCCTCAATAATTGCTTTAGCCTGCATTCTGTAAATTTCAGGAAATGTAATACCTAATCTAGAGCCTCTATGCCCCAACATAGGGTTCAATTCGTCAAGTTGTTCTATTCTATTTGTTAACTCTTCCTTGTTGATATTTAACTTTTCTAAAAGCTCTTTATTTTCTTCTTTAGAATTTGGTAAAAACTCATGTAGAGGAGGATCTAAAAGTCTTATAGTTACAGGTCTGGACTCCATTATTTTAAAAATACTTTTAAAATCATCTCTTTGAAATGGTTCAAGTTTTTTTAAAGCTTCTTTTCTTTCCTCTAGATCTTTAGCTAAAATCATTTGTCTCATAAATAATATTCTATTTGTATCAAAAAACATATGTTCAGTACGGCATAGCCCTATTCCTTCAGCACCAAATTTTTTGGCTATCTTTACATCCTCTGGTGTTTCTGCATTAGTTCTGATTGATAATTTTCTAATTTCATCTGACCAGTCCATTATAATAGTAAAATAGCTAGATAACTCAGGCTCAACAGTAGCTATTCTGCCCAGTATCACTTCTCCTGTAGATCCATTTATTGTTATTATTTCTTCACTATTTATTTCTTTGTCTTTAATTATTAACTTTCTTGATTTCTCATCAATATTGATCTCAGAAGCCCCAGATACACAAGGTCTGCCCATACCTCTAGCGACTACAGCAGCATGACTGGTCATTCCTCCTCTAGCTGTTAGAATACCTTTTGCAGCATGCATTCCATGTATATCTTCTGGACTAGTTTCTGATCTTACTAAAATAACATCATCTCCGTTAGATGCTAATTTTTCAGCTTCATCAGCCGTAAAAACTGCTTTACCAGAAGCAGCTCCAGGTGAAGCTGGTAAACCTTTAGTTAAAACCTCCTTCTTCGCAGTAGGATCTAAAGTAGGATGCAATAATTGTTCTAAACTTTCTGGATTAATTCTGATTAAAGCCTCTTTTTTTGAAATAACATTTTCATTTACAAGATCCACAGCAATTTTAATAGCTGCATTCATAGTTCTTTTTCCATTCCTAGTTTGAAGTACCCAAAGTTTCTTTTTTTGTATCGTAAACTCAATATCCTGCATATCCTTGTAGTGCTCTTCTAACTTATTAAATACTGATATTAGTTCTTCATACTTATCTGGCATAGCTTCTTGTAAAGATTTTCCATTATTTTTATCTTCATTATCTATGCTAAGTGGTTGAGGAGTTCTAATGCCAGCAACTACATCCTCTCCTTGTGCATTAACAAGAAATTCTCCATAAATTTCTTTATTTCCAGTAGAAGGATTTCTTGTAAAAGCAACACCTGTACAACAATCGTTTCCCATATTTCCAAAAACCATTGCCTGAATATTTACTGCGGTCCCCCACTCTTCAGGAATATCATTAAGTTTTCTATAAGTTATAGCTCTTTGATTCTTCCAACTGTCAAATACCGCTGATATTGCACCCCATAGCTGTTCATATGGATCTTGAGGAAAATCTTTTTTTGTTGTTTCTTTAACATACTGTTTATATTTTTTTACTAAATAATCTAAACTCTCTTCAGAAAGTTCTGTGTCTAACATAACATTATTAGAAATTTTTTCTTCTTCCAGAATTTCCTCAAAATCAGAATGGGGTACTCCTAAAACAATATCTGAATACATTTGAATAAACCTTCTGTAACTGTCTAAGGCAAACCTCTTATCATTGCTTGCAATTGACAAATCAATAACAGTTTTGTCATTTAATCCTAGATTAAGTACTGTGTCCATCATTCCTGGCATTGATGCTCTACTTCCTGACCTTACTGACACTAAAAGAGGGTGCTTGCCTCCACCAAAATGAAATTCAAGCTTTTCTTCTATATTTTTTATGGAATTATCAACTTGATCTTTCAATTCATTAGGGAATTTTTTTTCATTTGCATAATAATAATCGCAAACTTTTGTTGAAATTGTAAAACCTGGAGGAACTGATATCCCGAGTTTGTTCATTTCAGCAAGATTAGCACCTTTTCCACCAAGAATATCTCGCATTGAAGCATTACCATCTGCATTGCCAAAACCAAAGTCATAAACCCATTTACTCATAATTCTTTCCCCTTGATTATTTTGGAAAAATCTATTTCCCTAACAACATAATTTTTTATATTTAATAATAGATATAATCTGTTTGTTTTTAAAAGTATATTCTTATCATTAATTTGAACTTTTTCAAAAAAAATATTGATAGGTTGGCTTAGAGTTACAAGTGACTTCAATATCTCATTAAAATCTGAATTTTTTTGTTTGAGCCTTTTAAAAGTATCAAATAAATCTTTTTCGTATATTGACTGCAACAATTCAGTATTAACAATTTTCACTTCAGTTTTCAGTAGCAGTTTATTCTCACTTTCGAGAATATTTAATACTCTCTTAAATGATTTTAAAAAGATCTTACCTTTTATCGTATTAATAAAATCAAAAATAACTTCACATTTTCTGTTAATATTGTGTATATCAATATTACTCTCACCTAACCTTAAAGCTTTATAAATCAATAACTTATCTAAACCTTGGCTTTTAAGTAGGTTTTCAAACCTTTCTAGTATAAAAATAAGTATCTTATTTTTGTATTTTTCAGAGTTTTTATCTGATAAAGGCACTTTTTTAGAATACTCTCGAATAGATTTTTCAATAAATTGATTTAAATTAATGTAAAACTTTCCTTCTATCATAATTCTTATGATGCCAAGGCCTGATCTTCTTAATGCATATGGGTCCTTCGAGCTAGTCGGGCCAAGATCTATTAAAAAAAAGCCAACCAACGAATCCATCTTATCTATTAAAGCAAGAATTCGGGATAGTTTAGTTGAGGGACAAGAGTCGTTAGGACCATTGGGCTTGTAATGATCTTTAATTGCACTGCATACAACTTTATTAAAGCCTGACTCTTGTGAATAATAATATCCCATTGTGCCTTGCAGTGAAGGAAACTCTCTAACTAGTTCGGTAACTAAATCATTCTTGCAAATATTAATTGCAACATCTAAATTACGCTGACTTTCATTCTCTAATTTTATATTTTCAGCAAAAAAAATAGCAATTTTTTTTAATCTTAATATTTTGTCATTCATACTACCTAATTTATTATGGAAAATAATTCTTTTCAGCTCCTCTCCCTTATCTTTGAAGTTAGAAGTATTATCTTTAATCCAAAAAAAACTAGCATCTTCTAGTCTTGCCTCTATTACTCTTTGATTACCGTAAATAATTTTTTTTCCATTATCACTCGGTTTAAGGTTTGAGACTATAAGAAAGAAATTAGATAACGTATTATTTTTATAAAAAAGTGGAAAGTATTTTTGATTTTTTATCATAGATGTAGTCAATACTTCTTTAGGAAGTTTTAAATACTTTTTATTAAATTGACCTAAAAAGACATTAGGGCTTTCTACTAAATTTACGACTTCATCAATGAGTTGTTGATTCATAACAAAATTTAAACCCTTTTTTTTTGTAATTTTATCGACTTCTTTTAAAATGATCTTTTTTCTATCCTTATGATCAAAATTAATATTTATTCTTTTTAATTTCTGCTTGTAATCATCGATAGACTTAATTTTAATTTTTTTTTCGATAAACAAATTACTATGCAAGGTATAATTTTTAGAGTTGCACCCAAGTAAATCTATATTTATTTTTTTTGTACCATATAAACAGAGAATATTTTTTAAAGGTCTAATCCATTTCAAAGATCCATTACCCCACCTCATGGACTTTTTCCAAGGAACTTTTACTAAATTCACTTCCATTATTTTTCTCAATAATACAATAGTATCAGAGGAAGTAACTTTCTTTTTAATAATGTAGTAACTACCTTTTTCTGTTTTCTCAATATCAAGTTTATCTAGTTTTAGCTCTTGTGACCTAGCAAAACCTTCTATAGCATTAGTTGATGCTTTGACATTTGGTCCCTTAATGAGAATTTCATTTACCTCATTTTTAAGATTAAAAAAAATAAAAGTAAGTCTCTTAGGTCCATAATAAACATTATAATTATCATAAATTAATTTATCTTTTTTAAAACTATTACAAAATAATTGCACTATCTTATCAGATGAATCTTCAATTAAACTTGCAGGCATCTCCTCTGACATCAATTCTAATAAAAAATTAGTCATTAGATAGCTTCCTGTTTTTTTATATATAGTTCGCAACAACTTTTAGATATTTCTCTTACCCTTTTGATGTATGATGCTCTTTCTGAAACACTTAACACCCCTCTAGCATCTAATAAATTAAAATAGTGACTAGCTTTAATACATTTTTCATAAGCTGGAATTTCTAACTTTTTTTCGATTAAAAATTTTGATTCTTTTTCACAACTTTCAAAATTTGATCTAATAAATTCTGTATTTGCAAAATCAAAGTTATAGTAAGATTGTTGAATTTCATTTTCTAAAAAAATATCTCCATAAGTATCACCACAATTACTCCAAACTATATCAAATATATTTTTTTTATCTTGAACTAACATAGCTATTCTCTCCAAACCGTATGTAATTTCTCCACTAACAGGATTACAATCAATACCCCCAACCTGCTGAAAATAAGTAAATTGAGTAACCTCCATACCATTGCACCAAACCTCCCAGCCTAATCCCCACGCACCAAGCGTTGGGCTTTCCCAATCATCTTCCACGAACCTAATATCATTATCTTTTAAATTTACATCTAAACTTTCTAAACTTTTTAAATACAGCTTTTGTATATTAATTGGTGATGGTTTTAATAAAACCTGAAATTGAAAATATTGTTGCATTCTATTAGGATTCTCGCCATACCTTCCATCAGTAGGCCTTCTACATTGTTGTATATAAGCACAATTCCATTCTTTTTTTCCCAGACTTTTTAAAAGCGTCGCTGGATGAAATGTTCCTGCACCAACCTCTAAATCCGTTGGCTGTACTAATATACAACCCTGAGCTTGCCAAAATTTTTGCAACTGAAAAATAATATCTTCAAAAGTTAATAGATTTTTCATTTTTTAAATGCATTGGTGCATATATTACACCTTTTTTTTTCTGTTTTACTAACAAAGGTACCGCACTCTATGCACTCGGTAAGATCTTCTTCATCATATTGATCTTTTTGCTCATTAAGAGCTCTGCTTTTAGATTTCTTTTCAAGAAATTTAAACAAATTCCAGATAATTAATAAAATAATTAACAAAAGCAAAAGTTTTGGAATGCTAAAACCTAACATAATTTAAAACTATAGGCCGTATTTAGACCATATAACTCTTTCCTCAATATTTTTTATCAAACTTTCAATTAAATAATCCGCATTTAAAGCATTACTATTTGATAAGAATTTTTGTTTAAACCATGAAGTTTTTTTTGAAAAATCTTTGAATTTAATATCATCACCAAAAATATTTTTCATTACATTGTAGTAATCACCTATACCATCTATTAACCCTAACTCTTTGGCTTTAGCACCACTCCATACTCCAGCATTGAATAACACTTCATCATTTGCCTTAAGTCTTTTACCTCTTCTTTTCTTAACCCAAGCAATAAATTGAGAATGTAAATCCTTTTGTATTGTTAATATCTGTTTAACATCATCCTTTTTTTCTGGAAGAAACGGATCCAAAAGTCCTTTATTTTTTCCTTGAGAATAGACTCTTCTTTCGATACCAATTTTTTTAATTGCTTCAACTGCTCCAAAACCTGAAGTAATTACACCAATGCTTCCAATGATAGAACTTTCCATAGCATAAATCTTATCACCTGCACAACTTAACCAATATCCTCCTGATGCCGCTAAATCCTCAATAAAACAATAGACTGGTATTTCTTTTTCCTTAGCTAAATCTCTAATCCTATTTGCAATTAATGCAGACTGTACAGGTGAACCTCCTGGGGAGTTCACCAGTAAAACTATAGCTTTCATATTTTTAAAAGAAAAAGCTTTAGTTATCGAATCAGATAAGTCATTTAAATTCAACCCTCCTCTACTACCCAATCTACTCTCTGTAGATATGATACCTGCTAATTTAATTATTCCTATTATTGACTTCTTTGTAATGAACACTTTATAACCTCAGCTAAAAATAACAATTTATAATGATATCTCTTTAACTTACTTTTTTAAACTATTTTAGTGACAATTTAAATAAAAAATATATGTTATTTACTTTAAAGGTAATATTTCCGGTTTATTTACTTATCAGTAGGATTAAAATTGCAAAATTTATTATTTAAGAATAAAAAAAATTATAGCAAGAACAGTAAAACTATAAGTAATGATTCAACTAATATCATGATGGACCTTATAGAAGATGATTTAAAACTAGTAAACAGTTTTATGATTTCTCAAATTAAATCTGAAGTTCCTCTAATTCCACTTTTATCTAAATATTTAGTTAAGTCTGGAGGAAAGAGGATCAGGGCAGCACTAACTATTTTATTTTCTAAACTATTTGGCTACAAATACGGTTCCAGACATATTAACTTGGCTGCATGCATAGAATTAATTCATATGGCTTCTCTATTACATGATGATGTTGTTGACGAAAGTTATTTAAGAAGAGGTAAAAAAACAGCTAATAAAATATGGGGAAATAAAGCAAGTGTATTGGTAGGAGATTTTATTTTTACTAAATCATTTCAAATCATGGTTGACGACCAAGATTTAAAAGTCCTACAAAACTTATCAGATGCATCAAAATCTCTTGCGCAGGGTGAAGTTTTACAACTAAGTCTAAAAAATAATTTAGATATTGATGATGAAAAGTATTTTAAGGTTATTAAAGATAAAACAGCTAAGTTATTCTCTTCATCGGCTATGGTTGGCGGAATTATATCTAAATGTCCGGAGAAAATAATTTCTAAGCTTGATAAATTTGGTAACAATCTTGGAATTGCATTTCAACTGTTAGATGATGCTCTTGATTATGAATGTTTAGAAAATAATACAGGAAAAAATGTAGGAGATGATTTTAAAGAAGGGAAGATAACTCTTCCAGTATTACTTGCATTAAAAAAAGCTAATTATTCAGAAAAAGCTTTTTGGAAAAGAGTAATAGAGGACTTAGATCAAGAAAAAAATGACTTTAAAAAAGCTCAATCTATACTTACTAAACATAATTGTATTGGTGAGACTAAGACTATTGCAAGAGAATATGCAAAAAAAGCAGAGGAAATATTAAAAATTTTTCCCCAAAACATATATAATAGGGCCTTAGTAGATCTTACTAAGTTTGTTTTTACTAGGTCTAACTAAACTATATTGACATTAGTAACATCGTTAATGTTTAAAGCTTTAATAATAGCATAACATTGCATGCCTTTCTTAATATTTAATTTTCTATATGATTTTTTTGTTAGGAGAGCCTTAATAGTATTGTTTTCATAATTTAGAATTAAACAAGCTAATCCTTCCTGAAAGACAACTTCTTCAATATTTGTTTTTAAATAATTTAAGGAACTTAACTTATCAGGAATTATAGTAGAAATTATAATATCAGTTGCTTTTATCTTTACTATTACATTTTGATCTAAATTTAGTGTATTTGAAAAAACTGTAAGACTGTCTTTTCCAAGTTTTATTTCAGTTAATCCATCTAATAAATTTGCTTTTATGACCTTTCCTTTTATATAGGAATCTCTAAAAATAAAATTTTCATTTTTATTGTAAAAATTTATTGCTTCGTCTCGGTTTCCAGAATATCTCAAAGTACCATTTTTAAAAAAATGAACACAATTTGCCAATATAAATGTCTCTGATATTGAATGTGAAACGTAAATAGCTGGAATACTTAAAATTTCATTAATTTTAACAATATATTTTATTAACTCATCTTTTTTATCCTGATCTAATGATGCTAATGGTTCATCCATAAGTAATAAATCTGGTTGACAAAGTAGAGCTCGTCCTATTGCAACTCGTTGCTTTTCTCCACCAGACAAATTATATGGAAATCTATGAAGAAGATGTCTTAGACTTAGTAAATTTATAACTTCATCATAATAAAAGTTCTTTTTTTTTTTATGGTTTAGTTTTAAACCATAAAGCAAATTATTCTTAATACTTAAATGAGGGAAAAGCCTAGAGTCTTGAAAAACATAACCAATATTCCTTTTGTGAATAGGCACAAAAATGTTTTTATTTGTATCTTCTAATGTTTTATTATTAATTATAATTTTACTTTCTTTTGCTTTATTTATGCCAGCTATACAATTAATTATGGAGGTTTTGCCGGCACCAGAAGGACCAAAAAAACAATTTATACCTTCTTTCAAGTTTATATTAACATTAATTACAAAGTTAGATATTTTTGTTTTAATTGACACTATATTCTTCATCAAGTCTCTCTCTTATTTCTTAGAATTCTATCAAAAATAATTTCTGATAATATTAAAGCTGATATAGAAATAAATATAGATATTAAAGTCAACCTCATTGCCATCAACTCTCCGTTTGGAACTTGTAAAAAATTATAAATTGCTGTTGACAATGTTTGAGTTTCTCCAGGTATATTTGATACAAAAGTTACAGTAGCACCAAACTCTCCTAAAGCACGAGCAAAACATAAAGAAAAACCTGCCACTATCCCTGGTAATGCTAGTGGTAAAGTTATACTAATAAAAACTAAAAGCTTATTAGCACCCATAGTCTTTGCCGCCTCTTCATATTTAATATCTATCATTTCTATTGATGCTTTTATTGCTCTAATCATTAATGGAAAGCCCATAATAGCACATGCTAATGCAGCTCCAGTCCATTTAAATGCAAAAGTAAAGTTAAAATACTTTAATAAAAATTTTCCTATAAAACCATTAATCCCAAAAACAATAAGTAAAATGTATCCAGTAACAACCGGTGGTAAAACTAGGGGTAAATTTAAAAGACTAATAAAAAACTTTTTAAATAAGAATTCTTTTCTTGCAAATAAATATCCTAAAAAGATTGCTAATGGCAAACTAACTATAGAAGCAGTGAATGCAATCTTTAAAGATAAATAAATAGCAAGTATTTCTTCTTGAGATAAATCTATCATTTTAATATTTCAAACCCCCACTTTAAAGTTTTAGACAAACTTCTGTTGTCTAGGAAAAAATCATATACCTCTATAGTCTCCAGTTTTTCGTTCAAAGCTGCTATAGGATATATTATTTTTTTATACTTTTCTTCACTGATAGAATAAACTATTTTTACTTTATTGTTTCCTACAGCTTCTGTTTTATAGACTATTCCAAATTCTAGTTCATTTCTAGCAACATAATTTAATGCTGTTCTTACATTATTGCTCTCCACATATTTTTTCTTGATGTTTTCCCAAATACCAGCATTCTCTAAAAAATCTTTTGCATACATACCAGCTGGAATCGAGTTAGTCATAGCTAAAGATATTTTTGTTTTGCTTTTTAAAAAAGCATTTTCAAGTTCTTGAATGTTATTAAATTCATTTATATTATTTTTTTTATTAGTAATTACTACTAATGAGTTATATAGATAATTTTTCCTAAACTTTTTCAATATCATTTTTTTTCTTTCTAAATAGTCCATCCATTCAACATTAGCTGAAATAAAAATGTCAGGATTTGCTCCATTTTTTACTTGCATTACTAATTGTGATGTTCCCATAAATACTGGTTTTATTTTAATATTATTTTGTAGGCTTTTATATGAAACTATTAACTCCTTAATTACTTCACTTAAACTTATTGGTGCGTACAATAGAACAATTCTTTCATGACTTTTACTTGATAGTGAAAAAGTCATGATAAAAAAAGCTAAAGAAATAAAAAGTATTTTACATATTTTAAATTTTTTTATACCAAATTTATAAAAAACTAGCATTGAATATAAATTTCATTCATTATTCTAAAATTAAATATATAGGCTTAAAATTGAAATTTTTTATTAGTATATACTTTTTCATAATATTCATAATTATTTGCATAGTAATCTTAAATGAGTTTAATTTTTAATACGTAATTTTCAATACAATAGTTGACATTTATAAAATCTTCATTAAAACAGTAGTTCAATTTGAGGAATTTATGTTAATAGATAAAAATGAAGTTAAAAAAAATAAAGAAGACGAAATATGTGAAACTAAAAATTGGCAAAGTAATAGGTGGAAAAATGTTACCAGAGATTATACTGCAGAGGATGTAAAGAAACTTAGTGGATCACTAAGAATAGAGCATACTATTGCAGATAAAGGAGCAAAAAAACTTTGGAATTTTTTAAATTCAGAGGATTATATTAATACTTTAGGAACATACACAGGTAATATGGCCGTTCAGCAGGCTAAAGCAGGATTAAAAGCGATTTATGTTTCAGGGTGGCAAGTTGCTGCTGATGCTAATTTATCAGGTAATATTTATCCTGATCAAAGTTTATACCCAGTAAATAGTGTTCCAGAAGTAGTAAACAGAATTAATAAAGGATTTTTAAGAGCAGACCTAATACAGAATATGGAAAAATGTGAGGGAATTAGTACAGAAGAGATTGATTATTTTCTTCCTATTATAGCAGATGCTGAAGCAGGTTTTGGTGGACCATTAAACGTTTTCGAACTCATGAAAAGCATGATAGAAGCTGGAGCTTCTGGTGTTCATTTTGAAGATCAATTATCATCTGAAAAAAAATGTGGTCACTTAGGGGGAAAAGTATTAGTACCTACATCTAATTTTGAAAAAATACTTAACACAGCTAGATTAGCAAGTGACGTACTAAATGTTCCGACAGTGATTATGGCTAGAACTGATGCAAATGCTGCAAAATTATTAACTAGTGATATCGATGAACGTGATAAGCCATATTTAACTGGCGAAAGAACGTCAGAAGGTTTTTTTAGAATTACAGGAGGATTAGAGTGTGCTATAGCAAGAGGTATTGCTTATGCTAAGTATGCTGATTTAATCTGGTGTGAAACTGATAAACCAGATATAGATGAAGCAAAGAGATTTGCTGATGCAATTAAAAAGGTATATCCAGAAAAGATGCTAGCCTACAATTGTTCTCCTTCGTTTAATTGGAAAAAACACTTAGATGATTCGCAAATTGCTAACTTTCAAAAAGAACTTGGAGCCATGGACTATAAATTTCAATTTATAACTTTAGCCGGTTTTCACAATCTAAACCTAACAACTTTTAATCTAGCAAAAAATTATGCTCTTACAGGAATGTCAGCCTACGCTAATCTTCAAGAAGAAGAATTTGCTAAAGAATCAGAAGGATATACGGCAATCAAACATCAAAGAGAAGTAGGCGTCAGCTATTTTGACAAAATATCTGAAATAATATCTTCAGGAGAAAGCTCAACAACAGCTATGCAGGATTCTACTGAAAGTGAACAATTTTAAAATGACAGAGGAAACCAATAATAAAGGAATGCAGCAAGCTAAAGGCGGTGTTTTAGCACAATCAGATATAGAGTTGTTAAGGAAATCACTAGAATTTTATATTAAAAACTCTAATGACCTTAGTTCTATAGAAGAGTCTAGAGCAAGCTTACTATTTCACAGATTAGGAAGAATGGAAATAAAATAAGTTTCTAAACTTTAATTTGCTCTTGTAGAGATTTGAACTCTAACCACAGGTTTCGAAGACCGGTATGCTATCCATTACACCACAAGAGCTAAATTTATTTTATATCAAATTATAAACTAACACTATCATTCATAGTTTTATTTAGAAAAAAATAATTCATTAATTTATATTTTTATTAGTGAGTTTGAAAAATTTAGTTTTTAATGTAAATTTATGTAATGAAAGAAATAATACTTTCATTATTAACTATTCCTGGTCTATTAGTCTTATTATACTTCTTTGGACTAATTTCTTATGGATATAAAAAAAAACTTAAAATTTTTTCATCATGCTTATTTATAATGTTTGTTATCAGTCTACCTTTTTTTGGTAAAATTTTCAGTTATCCATTAATTGGTTTTCCTAAGTTTTTTATATCTAGTGATATAAATGATGTAAAATCAGCTGTAGTGTTAACTGGAGGTATATATAAAAATATAATTAATAAATGGCAGCCTAGCAAAAAAACTGAGGAAAGAATTTTATATGCAAAAAAATTATTAAATAAAAAAGACATACCTATAATAATATCTGGTGGCACAACTAAATCAAATGCTCCCAGCGAGGCTGAGGTGACTAAAGAGTTTTATAATTTAGTTGATACGGAAGTTGAGACTGAAAGTCTAGATACATTTCAAAGCGCACAAAATTTAAAAGACTATTGTAAAATTTTTAATAATCATTTGATAATTATTACGGATATTTTTCATTCTTTAAGAAGCTATTTATCTTTTAAAAGTCAAGGCTGTAATACAATACTTTATAATTATAATAGTTATACAATTGTACTTAAAGATTTTATGCCAAGCCTTTATGGCTTTTCGCTTTTTAATGAAGCGGTTTATGAATATGTAGCTATTATTTATTATTTAGTAACATTTAAAATTAATTTACTGAGTCTATTTTAAAATTACTTATTTAAAGACATTGGATATTTTATATCTAAGTTAATATTTAAAGGGCTACTCATATTAGAATTTATTGTCTTAGCTATTGGCATATTTATTTCTCCAAAACCATTTACTCCAGCAAATACTCCAAAACCCTGAATAACATTTAATTTTCCTACACAATAAGCATCTCCATTTATTCCTGCCGTAGTGTTGCAATTCCATTCAACTATTAAGATATCCTCGTCATTATTATTTTTTATGTAACAAAACCCTTTTAAATCTTCAATTACTGCAAAACCACAGCTAAACCCTCTTCCTTTATATGACCTACCTATGAAATCACATTCTAAATTTGCATCGGTAAAATTTTTATCGTCCATACTTTCAGTTTGACCATAAAATACACCACTAAGTATTTCATCTTCACCTACACTTTTAGTATTAAGTATATTACTTTCACTAAGTTTTACATCAATTTTAACTTTGAGTAATTCATTTTGACTTTTTAGATAATTTGAAAAGACAAAAATTAAAAAGATGACTATTATTTTTACATACATGATAATTATTTATATATTAATAAAAAAAAAATTAACATCTATAAAAACCTTTTAATTTATATTTTATAATATAAAGTATAAATAAATTTAATAGGAGAAAAAAATGGGAAGTATACTAACCTCTTTGAATAAAACAATAATAGTAAGTACTTTAGTTACTTTATTATTTTTTGTTTATTTTTTTGCAGACGGAGGAAATATTGATATTTATTTTTGGCAATTTCTTTTTAGGTACATTCATGTTCTGGCTGGTACTATGTGGATAGGGCTACTTTGGTACTTTAACTTTGTTCAAATACCAAATATGCCTAAAATTCCTGATGACCAAAAACCTGCTATAGGTAAAGTAATTGCTCCAGTTGCACTTTGGTATTTTAGATGGGGTGCGATGTTCACACTTATATCAGGATTAATTTTAGCTCATTTGAATGGCTACCTTGCTTCAGCTTTACAGTTAGGAATATTATCAGGTAGTAGCAGAGATACAGCTATTGGTATAGGAATGTGGATGGCTATAATAATGTTTATTAATGTTTGGTTTGTTATATGGCCAAACCAAAAAAAAGCATTAGGAATTGTTGATGCTGATCTAGATACTAAAGCAAAATCAGCAAGAACCGCCATGTTGTTTTCTAGAACTAATACTCTATTATCAATTCCTATGCTTTTTGCAATGGTATCTGCTCAAAATATTTGGGCATAAAAGAAATTAAATCTAAGAGTAATTAGTTATTACTCTTAGATTTTAACTTAAATATTCTCTAATTAATTTTCCTGCTGTATTTTTATTCTTATTAACACCATTAACCCATATTTCTTTTATACCAACCGAGTCTACAATTAATCTATCCGATTTAGCAGGAAGATCATCTTTTCTATATGCAGCAGACGTGCTTATTTTATTTGGATCTAACAAAATCATATCAGCAAAATAACCAGGAACCAATCTTCCTCTTTTAGGAATTCTACATATATCTGCTTGTTTGCCAGTTAAATTATAAACTGCTTCTTCTAAAGAAAAAACTTTTAATTCTCTAGTCCATTTAGATAATAACTCTATTGCATATCCTGCATCACATAAGAGAGATGTATGGGCACCTGCATCCGATAATGCTATAGAGGCATATTTATGTTTTAATAGTTTTTGAACCTGTTTATTATCGGAGTTTAGAAGTTCTGCTGCAAATAAATCATCGAACCCGTCATTAATTGCGTTATCTAATAACCAATCAAATGGTTCTTTATTATAAAAATTTGCAATTTCTACTAAATTCATTCCTAAATGTTTTAAAAGACTAGTTCGCTTTGTATTTATTAATTTTATTTTTTCCCAATTTCCAACAAATAATTTATTTTTTGTTGTATCTAAAATTTCATTTAAAACTGCTTTTCTAAACTTTTGATTTTTTAAAATATTTTTTCTATCTTCAACAGTATTTTGTATCATATAATCTCTCCAAGCTAATAAACCTTCTAGCATGTAGGGCTCATTCATAGTAAATTCCATAGTTAATGGTCTACATGAAACTTGTCCCCAAATTTCATAGCCTTTATTTTGTGCTTTAGTAATATCTTCTAAGACATTATAGGCCCAACTTTTTTTCATAGGATTATCTAACAGTGCTGCAACCATAGCTGGCCTGTCAACATTTCCTAATAACTTAATGATGTCTTTAATTTCCGTATTATTAGATTTAGTTAGCATAAATATTCCTCTTCCATCAATTGCCATTGCTTTTATAAGTCTGCTAATTTCTTCTCTGCTAGCAAACCTAGACGGCATTGGAATACCATTCGTACCATTATGTCCTTCAAAAGTAGAGGTGGCAAAACCTATGGCTCCACTTCTCATAGCATTAGAGACTATTTTTTCCATTTCAATAATTTCATCATCTCTTGCCTCTCGTTGCATTGCCTCTTCACCCATAGCCCATATTCGTAATGCTGAATGACCAATATAAGAACAAATATTTAAAGCAAGATTTTTACTTTCTAATAACGATAAATACTCATGATAACTTTCATAATTCCAATCAATACCTTTTTTTAATGTGTTATAAGGCATTCCTTCAACTTTTGTTAAATTTTTAATATTTAATTCTCGATGCTCAGGTTTGCAAGGAGCAATAGTAAAGCCACAGTTTCCTATTATAGCAGTGGTTACCCCTAAGTCTAAGGAGGGAGAAGCAGTGGCATCCCAGGTTATTTGAGCATCATAATGAGTATGAACATCTATAAATCCAGGGCATAAAACTAAACCCTCAGCATCATAACATTCCTTTGCTAGTCCTAAGTTTTTGCCTCTTTCTACGATAATGTCATCAATAACAGCAATATCACCATGAAATGGCTTTAATCCTGTACCATCAACAATTTTAGCATTTTTAATTTTTAAATCATACATAACAAAAACTACTATTAATTTACATATGCTCTTGCTACTTTGCTATTAGGTAATCTTTTCATATAATTACTTATATACCAAGAAACCTTAATTATATCTTTTAGCTTTATCCCCGTTTTTATACCAATGCCGTTAAGCATATATAAAACGTCTTCTGTAGCAACATTTCCAGTAGCTCCTTTAGCATATGGACAACCTCCTAGGCCTGCTATTGAAGTATCTAAAGTTTGAACTCCCATTTGCAACACTGCATAAATATTTGATAAAGCCTGTCCATATGTATCATGAAAATGGGCAGCTATATTTTCTATATTTACGTTTTTAGACACTAATTCAAAAAGTTTTATCGCATCAAAAGGTGTTCCACATCCAATTGTATCACCTAAAGAAACTTGATAACAACCCTGTTCAATTAAAAATGATGCTAAATCTGCTGTACTTTCATAACTAACTTTTCCTTCATATGGGCAACCTAATACACAACTTAAATATCCTCTTACTTTTATATTATGTTTTTTTACCTCACTAATTATTTCCTCTACTCTTTTTAAAGATTCACTCACGGTACAATTAGTATTTTTTTTTGAAAATGTTTCAGAAGCAGTTACAAATACACAAACAGTGTCAGCTTTTTTTTCAATAGCCTTTTGAACACCTTTTAAATTAGGAGTTAATACTGGAAAAGATGTTGTTTCTGGCTTATTAATTTTATCTATAATAATTTCACTATCTGCCATTTGAGGAACCCATTTAGGTGAGACAAAAGAACCAATTTCTATTTCTTTAATATTACAATTAATTAATTTATTTATTAAATTAACTTTAACACCTATAGGTATTATTTCTTTTTCATTCTGAAGCCCATCTCTAGGCCCTACTTCATATAAATTAACTTTTCTAGGAAATGTCATTTTGCCAATCAGGATTACTTTTATTTAAAAATGCCTTTATACCTTTTTGACCTTCTTCTGAAACTCTAAGGTCTGCAATTTTTTCTGCTGCATAACTTATAACATCATCAGATATACTCTTTGAATAAATATTCTGTAAGT
Source organism: Rhodospirillaceae bacterium (assembly GCA_902614225.1). Lineage (GTDB taxonomy): Bacteria > Pseudomonadota > Alphaproteobacteria > TMED109 > TMED109 > TMED131. The sequence goes on along the minus strand of CACMKJ010000014.1, from coordinate 1,897 downwards.
AGGCTTTAATAGCTGTTTGAGCTTTTGGTCCTCCTAATAATAACTTATTAATTAGAATGTTTCTTTCATTAATTATATCTTTTGTGCTAACAAACTTATCAATAAGGTTGAGTGTAGCAGCGTCATCAGCATTAAAAATTTCTCCAGTCAAAAATAATTTTTTTGTGTTGGTATAACCTAAATTTCTTAATATATAAGGACCTATCATGGCTGGGATAATCCCTAATTTAACCTCTGAAAAGCAAAATTTTGATTTACTATCTGCAATTTTAAAATCACATACACTAAGCAAACCTAATCCACCTCCAAAAGCATGCCCATTAATTATAGCTATTGTAGTACAATAAAATTCATCTATTTTTCTTAACATTTTAGAAAACTTCAATGCATCATTTTTATTTTCCTCCAGTGTCAAATTTATAGACTGCTTCATCCATTCTAAATCTGCTCCAGCAGAAAATGCTTGGCCTTCTCCTGTAATAATAAGAATTCTAATTTCTTTTTTCTTGCTTAAATCATCTAAACAATTATTTAATTCATCAAGCATGATTGTATTTATTGCATTTCTTGCTTTAGGGTTATGAAGAGAAATTTGTAAAACTTTTTCTTTTATGTTTTTAATTTTAATAAAGTTATATTCCATATGAACTACATCCTAAATATACCAAATTTTCCATTTTTCCTTTTAGAGTTTAAACTATTCAACAACCCTAAAGCTATTTTTTTTCTGGTTTCTAGAGGGTCTAATATTCCGTCATCCCATAATCTAGCAGATGCATAATAAGGCGATCCTTCATAATCAAATTGATCTATTATCTCTTTTTGAAAATTTAGCCTTTTTTCAGCTTTCCATTTTTTTCCTAGCTTTTCATATTGAGCTTCTTTTACAGAGCTTAAAACGTTTGCTGCTATTTCTCCACCCATTACTGAAATTTTAGAATTAGGCCATGAAAATAAAAATCTTGGACTATAAGCTCTCCCACACATAGCATAATTACCTGCACCAAATGAGCCTCCTATTATTAATGTAAGTTTTGGGACCGTAACTGTTGATACTGCATTTACTAATTTAGCTCCATCTTTAGCTATTCCTTTTTCTTCATAAGACCTACCAATCATAAAACCTGCTATATTTTGTAAAAAAAGTATGGGAATTCCTCTTTGTTCACAAAGTTGAATAAAGTGAGTAGCTTTTAGAGATGACTCAGAAAATAAAATTCCATTATTAGCTACTATTCCAATTGGTATACCCATTAAATAGGCAAAACCAGTTACTAAAGTAGTTCCATAATTAGCCTTGAATTCATCTAACTCTGAATTATCGACTAATCTTGCTATTATTTCTTTAACATCATATTGTTCTTTAAGTTCCGTAGGTAAAATTCCATAGATTTCGTGTGGGTCATATTTTGGATCAACCGCATCTTTTAAATTTAGATCATGTTTTTTCTTATAGTTAAGGTTTTTCATAATTGATTTTATTATATTAAGTGCATCATAATCATCATTTGCAAAATAATCTGCCACACCTGATAATTTAGTATGCAATTCTGCTCCGCCTAAGTCTTGTTCATTAGTTATCTCTCCTGTAGCAGCCTTAACTAAATGTGGCCCTCCTAAAAAAATTGTTCCATTTTTCTTAACAATGACTGTTTCATCTGACATTGCTGGAATATAAGCACCACCTGCGGTGCAAGAACCTAGAACTGCTGATATTTGTGGAATTCCAATTGATGACATATTAGCCATTTCAAAGAATATTCTTCCAAAACCCTCTTTATCAGCAAAAATCCCTGTTTGTTCTCTTAAGTTCGCCCCACCAGAATCCACTAAATTTATACATGCAAGATTATTTTCTTTAGCAATTTCTAAACTTCTAAGATGTTTTTTTAATGTA